>CAZPZP010000007.1:0-12454 GCA_964591025.1 uncultured Chthonomonadaceae bacterium | reverse complement strand
GAATCGCGATTGTAGTCAGACCGGCGGTGGGCGGCATTCGCCGCCATGTCACTCTGCTGTGTTCGCGCCTTGTCGCAAACTATGATGTGATTCTGTTCGCGCCCGCCGACTTTACCTTAGATCGCCCTGTCCCGGAAGTCACGCACATTCCGCTTGCCATCTCTGCCAAAACCCGCCCGCTTCACGATTGGCGAACAATATACAAATTGAAGCGGCTCTTGCGTGAGCATCATTGCGACTGGGTTCACGCTCATGGGTTACGCGCCGCCCTGATTGGCGTTATGGCGGCTTCTCGCGTTGGCATTCCCGCGTTTTTTACGGCACATAATCTCGCCGTGCGCTTGTCATGGTTGCAGCGAACAGTGTTTCCGGCTTTGCGCGGAATTCCGCATGAGATCGCTGGGGTCTGGTTCAAGGCTTATCCACTTTTGCCGCATTCCTCATTTCTCCAAAAACGCATTCTGAAATCTCTTGGCAAAAAGGCGAACGCAGTGATTGCCGTCTCGAACGCAGTCAAGCAAACTCTGAGCGACTGCGAGATTGCTCCAAGTAAAATCACGGTGATTCCCAATGGAATTGATCTCGCCGAAATTGACACGCAAACTTCGAGCGAATGTCTGCCCATCGAAGGCAAAGTCGTTGCAGGAATTGGCAGGTTATCACCAGAAAAAGGATTCGATCTCCTCCTGCAAGCATTTGATCTCATCAGTTCGGGAATGCCGGAAGCCCATTTGGTGATTGCAGGAACAGGCGTGGAAGAACAAAACCTCAAGGCACTTGCCGCGACTCTGCCCCATCCTGAGCGCGTCCATTTTCTCGGCTATGTCGAAGATACGGCAATGGTCTATCGCTCTGCTGACGTGATCGCCATTCCTTCACGGGAAGAGGGGCAGGGGATCGTCGCGATTGAAGCAATGGCATATCGAAAGCCGGTTGTCGCATTCGATGTCGGTGGATTGCGCGAAACTCTGATTGCAATAGATGCCCATGCGGGAATTGTGGTCAAACCCGAACACGTCGAATCGCTTGCAGAGAGTATGCTCCAGCTTCTCCGCAATGAGGCGATGAGCGAGCGGCTGGGCAAAGCAGGACGCAAGCGCGTCGAACAGGAATATACCGTTGAGAAAATGGTCGAGCGGATTATAGCGGTTTATAAAGAGAATACATGACGGAAGCCGAACGCGAACAACTCCATCACGGCGCGGCAGTGTGGGGGATAGAACTCGACAGCGAGGCGATAGACCGCTTTGCTCTGTTTTCCACGTTGCTCATCGAGGGCAATTCGCGCCTGAATCTGACTCGCGTCCCACCCGAAGAGTTTGTTACGCGGCACTATCTCGATTCACTGGCTCTGTTTGCGATAGGACAATGGCAGGAAATCCGAACCGTTCTCGATGTGGGAACAGGCGCGGGATTTCCCGGCATACCGCTTGCCATTGTGCGCCCTGAATGGCAGATCACCCTGCTCGATTCGACCCGCAAACGTCTGCTTTTCCTTGATGATGTGATCGCAAAACTCAAACTCCCGAATGTGCGAACCGTTCACTCCCGCGCCGAAGAGTTCAACAGAAACGCGCCTGAATCGTCCCATTTCGATCTGGTTGTTTCGCGTGCCGTCGCGCCGATGACCCAACTCGTCGAATGGTGTCTGCCGCACGTCAAGCCAAACGGTCTGACTGTCGCCTATAAAAGTTCCGCCATCGCCGCCGAACTCACCGAAGCACTGCCGACGCTCCAGAGATATGACGGCAACGTGGAATTGGAACGAGAAATCACGATACCGTACTGCGAAATTGTCCGCAAACTGATTGGCATCCGCAAAACTGATCAGGCGAACTTAACCTCACCGCCTCCGCGTCATAGAATCAAGAAATCTGCCTGATTTCCTCAATTTTGCTGGAATTTGCAGGATTTGGGAAAATAAGAAGGAATCTGGCATAATACGTGCGAATATGATTCCGAAATCGTTCTCATCTGTTTTGCTCCCAACTACCGTTCGCAAGGAGATAAAAAGAATGCGTCTGTTACGTCGAGGGTTTACCCTCATCGAATTGCTCGTTGTCATCGCCATTATTGCCATTCTGGCGGCTATTCTCTTCCCTGTCTTTGCACAGGCACGCGAAAAGGCACGTCAAACCTCCTGCCTCAGCAATCTCAAGCAGTCCGGTACTGCGACGCTGATGTATGTGCAGGATTACGACGAAACCTTTCCGCTCTCTCTGACACCCGGCTTCAACAACAATGCGTTGTGCACTTTTACCTTTTATCATGGGATCGCCCCCTACCAAAAAAACGCCGATATTATGCGATGCCCCTCGAACCCGCAAGCCCTCGATTTTGTCAACGTGGCGGCAAATGTAGGACTTCCTCCACAGTGTCCTGCTCCCGGCGGTACTCTTCGGTTGCTCAGTTATGTTTTTAATTTCAGCCTGATTGAAGAGGGGCAGGGCAATCTCTTCTTTGGCGGCGGCGGACAAGCCCCGACAACGATGGCAGAGATCGAATTTCCTGTGGAGACTTCGATGGTTTCGGATGGGACGCTTTTGGCTCCGGCTGCGGGAGGATGTGGACTGTTCGATTCGCCGGTAGACGGACGCCATTCCACCATGGCGAATGCCAATTTTGTTGACGGACACGCCAAAGTCGTGAAGCTGCGACTTGTCAATCCCACGGGTGAAGGGGCTATTACCTGCCCGACGCTCGACGGCAAAACGCAAAGAATGTATCGCATCACGGATGTCGGACCTTATCAAGGACGCGACGAACTTTGGGGAATTCCCTCTCAAAATAATGGGGCATGGGTATTGCGCTAACTCGCGTTCTCTCTCTGAACTTTACTTGAACCTCGCTCCTCCTTACCGTCGTCAAAAACGGAGGAGGAGCGAAGTCTTTTCACAGCCTTTGCATCTTCGTTAAACTTGTTGTACAATAAACTATTCTTCTGTAGTGAAAAAAATCTCGTTTAGGAAAGTGAACTTTATGTCTCTCGTGTGCAGTCTTGCCGCGTTTGCGGCACTCGTCGGCTCGAATGTTCTCCCAGCTGATACAAAATTCTATTCTCATGGCGAAAATCAACCGTTCTGCGTTGAGCGTAATGGAGTTTCGTTCTGTTTCGCACCCGGAACACCCGCGGACTATGTGCGAAAAATGATTGCTCGTCTGCCTCCCATCCCTGCGGGACAAATCACTCCTCAATATCAAATTGGGGGACGATGGAGTACTACCGCTTCCGGCGGCACAGGAACACGCGGCAACCCGACTACCTTAACCTATTCGTTCGCTCCCGATGGAACAGCGATGCCCGGAGCTGCGGGCGAACCTGCGACACCCAGCAATCTCACGTCTCAGTTCAACACGGCGTTTACCTCGCTTGGAGGCGAAGCGACATGGAAGGCGAAGATTCGAACGGCATTGACTGGATGGAGCAATTTCGGCGCATTGACCTATGTCGAAGTCACGGATGATGGGGCGTCGCTGCCAGGTAATAATGGACGAAATTCCGCGCCGACTCGTGGTGATGTGCGTATTTCGGGGCATACAATCGATGGAGCTGGTAGAATTCTGGCATACAACTATTTTCCCAATTTCGGCGATATGGTGCTGGATACAGCAGACACCGTAAATTTTGCAAGGACTGCCAACGATTATCGCTTCCTGAGAAATACCATTGCCCATGAACACGGACACGGTCTTGGCTTCGATCACTCCGACCCAATCATCGGCACAAAACTCATGGAAGCATTCCTCAATACCGGCTTCGACGGACAGCAGGATGACGATATTCGCGCTGTTCAGCGCAACTATGGAGATCGCTCCGAAAACAACGATTCCTCTGCGACTGCCACCAATCTCGGAACGATCAACGGGCTGCGAACAGTCCCAAACCTTTCGACGGACAGCTCCACTGATGTTGATTGGTTTACATTGCCCGTCTCGGCAAATTCTGCGCTCACCGTGCGCGTGATTCCGGTAGGTTCCACGTATAATATCGGACCGCAAGGCGGAACAACCGTTTCGGTGGATACACTCCGAATCAACAATCTCAGTTTCGATGTCTACGCCGCCAATGGAACGACTCTCTTGACTTCACGCAATGTCGCAGGCAAAGGGGACGCCGAGGTTCTCACCAATTTCGTGCCGAGCGGAGCCAACGGGCAGGTCTATCTGCGGACATACAATACAGGAACGATTGTCAATGACGTTCAACGCTACCGTTTGGAAGTGGAGATCAACGAATCAAGTCTTTCCGGTTCCGTCACGATGCAGGGGTGTCTTAATCGGTCACAGGAGATGACATTCGATTTTCGAGTCGGAGGCGTCTCACAATTCACTCGGACAGTGACGCTGGACAGTTCCGGGTCGTTTGCGATAAACAATATCCCTCCCGATAACTATATTGTGAGTGTGAAAGGCGCGAAGTGGCTGCGAAAAAATGTCGCGGTGGATTTGACGAACGGAGACTTCAATGGCTTCACCGTCATCTTGTTAGCAGGAGATGCCGACGACGATAATCGCGTGGATATCAACGACTTATTGGCTCTCATCAGTGTCTATAATACGTCTGTACCCGGCGGGGGTTTCACCGATCCTGTTGATTTCAATTGCGACGCGCTCTATGACATCAACGACTTGCTGTTTCTGATCGCCAACTATAACACTTTGGGCGATGAATAGAGTTCTCTTCTCAATCTTCGAAAAAGACTCAAAGCGAGGCATGAGTCGTGCCGAATTTTGAGAAAGACTCAACACAATAGAACTCCTGTGGCTGTTGATGCACTTCTGCCAACGCACACAGACAAGCGGAGCCAGCGTTTGCTGGCTCCACTCTTTTGCCTCCGATTAAGCCCGTTCGGTGTACGCCCCGACTTTTTGCGCCCGCATCTCTTTGAGCATACTCACCGCTGCCATCCAAAAGCAGATTGCGGACGGAGTGAGCATGATAATTGTCGAGATAATGGGGAGACTCAGCGGGAGCGGCAACAAAAACGACAAGTAAACGAGGGGCGCAAGCCAGAAGCCCCACGCCGCATATCGGAACGCACTGCGTGCGTTTTTGCCGCGTGATTTTTTAGAAACTGTATTGCAGCCTAAGCCGCCAAATACGGAAATAAGCAGGTACCAAAGCATCGTTATCAGACCTCCACTTTCTTACACAACACTCGAAATTCTATTCTACTCTCTCATACGCAAAAAATTGGTGTTCGGTGTCGTCCGTAGGTGAGGATTTCGTCACACACCTCGCCGACTCCTGCTTGCAGTCTGAATTGTTCTGTTTCCTGTTCCCTAACTCAACCCCGCTGCGAGAGGTGAGTTCCCTAATTATCGGGAAAGGGATCATGCGGCAGGTCGCTGATAATCGGCTGCTCGATTTCACCGCGATGAAGCGCGTCCTCCGGCGGATTGAGCGGGAGCAGAATTGCGAAGCACGTTCCTCGTCCGAGAACGCTTTCCACCTTAATCGTTCCGCCATGATGGTCTATGATCTTCTGCACAATGGGCAAACCCAATCCCGTTCCTTTGGGCTTCGTTGTGAAGAACGGACGAAAAATTTTCTCTTCATCGCCTGCGCGAATTCCCACTCCCGTATCGCAAAGCTGCATTAGAACTGCCCGCTCGTTCCTTGAAAACGTGGTATTGATCGTGATGATTCCTCCATCCGGCATCGCCTGTGCCGAGTTCATCACCAAATTCCGAATCACCTGCCCTAATTGTGCCATATCCGACTGAGTTTCGGGCAGATACTCCTCCAAGTCCCAGTGAATGACGACCCGATGGCTAACAAGAAACGAGGACAGCAGCTGCACCGACTGCACCAGCAGCCCATTGAGTGAAATCGGCTGCAGGTTGAGGCGGGCGGGGCGGGCAAAATCCAGCATTTCACTGGTCAAATCGCGCAGCCCGTCCACTTCGGAAACGATAATGTCTGTCCATTCTGCTGCCCCGTTCTGCCCGTCCAAATCGGCTTGAATCATCTGCGCCGCGCCCTTGATTGGAGAGAGTGCGTTGCGGACTTCGTGCGCCATTTTTGCTGCCAATTGTCCAATGTCGGCGAGGCGGCGCATTTTTTCCACTTCCGCCGAAAGCCGTACCTCCTGAGTGACATCGTCGAATACAATGACGACGCCTTCCCGAATGCCGTCATGATCGAGTAGGGGAGAGAGCGCAATACCGAGCCACATCGGTTCACGCTCCGGCATATGCACGAGAAACTGATGCAATTCGATGTTCTCGCCCGTCTTTTCTACATGATCGATCAGGCTCAGGATCGCTTCCTCTTCCTGCTCAGGAATGTGAAGCGACGTAATCAACTTGGGAAGCGTCTGCCCGCGCACCGCCGAAATATCGCGGCGCAACATCTGCTGGGCGGCACGATTGAATTGAACGATTCGCCCGTCTGTTCCCGTCGAGATCAATCCGTTTTCCATGGAGCGCAGCACGTTGTCGGTATAACTGTAGAGGCGACGCAGATTGGTATTTTTGTCCTGCATCTCTTCATGCCGTTGGGAGTTTTCGATGGCGATCCCTGCCTGATGCGAGAAGGCGACAAGCAGACTGTACCGATCCGCCGGAATCGCTTGGCGGCGGCTGCGGCAGTCCGCCACAATCACGCCAACACACCGATTCTGGCTGGCAAGTAGCGGCACGACGACGTAGGCATCGGTTCCGAGAGCGCGTGCCATGCCCCGCTTCTGGCGTTGATTGGTCTCTTCGCGTTCTTCGAGAGTCGATTCGTTTTGGAGCGCATAGGCGAACGACGCCTTTTCACGCGCCGCCACACCTAAAACCCCTTCATCGCGGAACGGCGCATTCAAGACTGTTTCGGGATAGCCACGACGCACACGCGGCAGAAAGGCGGTTTTGCCTGTATCGCGCACAAAGAGGCAGCACCGCTCGAACCCGATGACGCGGCAAATCTCATCGGCGGCGTTCTCCAAGAGTTCATCCAAGTTGAGCGTCGAAAGCAGAGTTTGCGAGAGCGTCGAAATTTTGTCCAATTCCATGACGCGTTGGCGCAAATCCGTATAAAGCCGTAGGTTTGTGATCGTGATGGCAGCTTGATTGGCAAAAACGGTGAACAGTTTGAGATCATCAGTTGTAAATTCGGGCGAGGGTTTATGGCGGCGTATTGAAAGAACGCCGAGGATGCTGGCGTCCCGATCTTTGAGCGGAACCAAAATCGAGGAACTGATTTCGGGACGCAGCGGAATCCCTTGGAGAAATTCACTTTCGGCATCGCCGACGATAAGCAGTGGCTGTTCCGATTCCGCGACACGCCCTGCCAATCCTTCGCCGAAACGTGCCTGATGATTCAACGCCTCTTCGGGCAAGCCGCATTGCGCTACCACTTTGAGCGTTTGAGATAAGGGGCGATACAGCATCAGGGAACAGGCTTGTGCTTCCATCAAATGCGCGGTGCGGTCTGTGATCAATTGGAGGACGCTCTCCGGCTCGTCCTGATCCATCGCCTGCCCAATCTCATAAATCGTCGCTAATTCGCTGATGCGCTGGCGAGCGCGGTCTTCGGCATCATCGGCGCGTTGAACGAGGGTTTCCTGAGAAAGCCGTGCCGTGATCTGTGCCGTAACCGCCTGAAGAAAAACGGGAGAGGGGGCGGTATCGGGCGCAAAAATGTAGGTGATTTGTCCGGGCGGGGCGTTTGGGCTGTCTATGGGGCAAACGACGACTCCGGGCGCATTCTCCGGGTCTTCGCTTTGGGCAATTTCGCGCAAAACTCTGATGTCACCGAACGGCATCATGCGAGCGGTATCGCCTGTCGCAACCTCTGTCGCCATTGCCAGCAGACCCGCCCGCCGATGCAGCATTTCGAAGAGGATTTCGAGGGCGGCACCATACGAGGAAGCCCCGACCAGCGAGACAACCATCTCTTCTAAAAGGGACGCGGTGAGCAGATTAGGGAGAAGGCTGTTTGCCATAGTGGGAATTATAACACAAATTTTCGGTTTGGAACAGTTCGGAGCGGTCTCGATTCTTGACAAAATTTGCCTTGCCACTTATAATGTTGCGGTATCTTATTCTCTTTCCAAAGGTCACAACGGTATGGCGAAAGTCTCGCTCCGCAATCTCGTCAAAGTATACGATAATAAAGTCACCGCAGTCAATGATGTCAGCCTCGAAATTCACGACAAAGAGTTCATGGTTTTTGTGGGTCCGTCAGGGTGCGGCAAAACCACCTGTCTTCGCATGATCGCGGGCTTGGAGGAGATCACAGGCGGTCAGATTTCCATTGGGGATCGCACCGTCAACGATGTGTCACCGAAAGACCGCGATATTGCGATGGTCTTCCAAAACTACGCGCTGTACCCGCACATGACCGTTTATGACAACATGGCGTTCGGCTTGCGCTTGAAGCGTGAGGGGAAGGGCGGAATCTGGCCCTTCAATTCGCAGCGGGTTTACCCAGAAGAGGAGATCAAACGGCGCGTCGAGAAAGCCGCCTTGCGATTAGACTTGATGACGCTGCTACAGCGCAAACCCAAGCAGCTTTCGGGAGGGCAGCGGCAGCGTGTGGCACTGGGACGCGCCATTGTGCGCGATCCTCAAGTTTATCTCATGGACGAGCCGCTTTCCAATCTCGACGCGAAACTGCGCGTGCAGACCCGCGCCGAAATCATCAAACTCCAGCGCGAATTGGGAGTGACGACGATCTATGTCACGCACGATCAGGTGGAAGCGATGACGATGGGACACCGGATCGCGGTGATGTATGACGGCACGATTCAGCAGTGCGCCGCGCCCTTGACGCTCTATCATCATCCCGCCAATGAGTTTGTTGCCGGGTTTGTCGGTTCGCCTTCGATGAACTTTGTGCCGGTGACCATAGAGGAGCAGAATGGAACGCTCTTTGCCCATGCGTCCGGCGCGTTTCGAGTCGAACTGCCCGCCGAACACGCCGCCAAAGCCAAGCCTTATATCGGCAAAATCTGCACCTTTGGAGTTCGCCCCGAACATCTCTACGACCCGAAACTCAATAACCGAATTCAGGGCGGGGAGGGGAACAGTCTCTCCGTAGAAGTGGACGTTGTGGAGCCGCTCGGTCACGACATCGAGATGCATCTCAAGGCAGGAGAGTATCGGCTGATCGCCAAAATTGATAGTGCGACGCAGGCGGTTATGGGAGAGACAATGACGGTGATTATGGATATGAAGTTTTCGCACCTTTTTGACAAAGACACGACACAGGCGTTGTATTGAGGATAGGGAGAGGCAAAAAAGTTCAACCGTCTTTACCTCATTCCCTGCCCCTCTCCTGACCAGTCGCAAGCTCCTAATAGACCTCTTGCGTAAGTCGGGTACAAGAACGTACCCGACTCAAAAACAGCCGTCCTACGGACGAAATTCTCTTGCCTTGAGAGTGCGAAGCACGGCACGGCGGAACGAGACCTGCACGAGAAATTCATTTCGCTGTACTCTTACAAGAGGTCTAATAGACAAATCAGATAAATCTCGTACATTGCGCGTCCGAAGGACGCTTGGCGGCCTGCCATTTCAGACGGGGGTTTAAACCCCCCGCGCTGGCGAATGTACGGAGTTTAAGCGATTTCTCTATTAGGAGAGAGGAGAATCAGTACCAGAGATTTCTCTCTCCAACTTTGGGGAGAACAATCCCAAGCCATGAGACTCCCCCTCTCCTGTGAGGAACGAGCGAATCGGCTGAGGGAGACGGGGGTTTTCAACCTCCGGCAAAAGGTGAGTCTCAAAACTTCACGCCGAGTTTGGCTTCGCCGCGAATTTCGGTTTTGGAGGGATCAACCGCGCCGTTCTGTCCAAAGGTGGTGACAGAGCCGCCGAGGTTAAAATTGAACCGTGAACCCAAGTCGTGCCGTAAGCCGAACGCGAAGGTATTGCTCAGATTGAACGCATCCCCAAATTGTGAACTCTCCAGCCAACTTGTCGTCAGCGTTGTATAGCGCGAGAACCGCAAATCCAAGCCGACCTCATACATCTGCGAAAGCCTGTCGGCAAGAGCCTCCGACTCGGTTCCGTATCTGCCCCGCAGGGTCGCGGAACCGATGTCCGTTTCCAATCCGAATGCCTGTTGTTGGGCGCGGCGAATCGTATCTTCCATGCCGGGATTGAGTGTATAGTTTCCCGTGAGGCGCAAGGAGCGAAGCGGGGAATACGCCATTTTCACATCGTAAGTATCTTCGGCGTTCGGATCGGGCGTGCTGCTATTCGCCGTTTTGCCATCGCGAAGCCGCAGACCGCCGGAGATTTGGACGCTTCGCGCCGGACGGAAACTGGCGTCCAATACTCCCGTAACCCGCTCTTGTCCGGGACGCTGAAATTGACGGAACCCGCCCGAAAGTTTGACATCTCCATAGCGCAAACGCGGCAGGTCTACCATTGCTTCCCGTGTGCGCCGCGCTCCGCCGGCTTGAAATTGATCGCCCCAACTTGTCCGTAGCCGCAGCTCTTTATACTTCTGAAACGGCGTCGCTTCCATATTGAAGTTGGCGGCATCGGAAACCCCCGCCGTGCCGATTGTATTGCGATAATTCCCTGAAAGTGTGTAGCCCTCTGCCGGGCGCGTCGTCACCCCTACTGCGGTGCTTTGCGCGTAATTCTCGTTGCCGGGTTTGGTCTTGTCGGCATCAGTGGCTTGCGACTCAAAGCCCGCCGAAACCTGCGTGCGCTTATCGAGGCTGCGTTCCACCTTGACGGCGTCGGAAGTCGTCAGCGTTTGGCTGCCGTCGGGCGCGACAAGCAGCGACTGCGTGCGCCCGCCTTCGATTTTGCCGAGTGCCGCCATCGTATAGACAAGGTTGGCTCCGTATTGGCGGGTCACATCACCAATCGGACTAAAATCGGGATCGTCCTCGTGTCCAATGCGGCTTCGCAGGTCGGTCATTTGGCGCAATGAAGAGGTCAGCATCAAGCCTTGTGCCAATTGAAACGCGCCGTTCGCCTCCATCTGTTCGCGTCCGGGCGTCAGTCCGCTTGCCTTTTGTTGGGCAAAATCGGCTCCGGTGCGAGTGTAGCCGAATCCGAACTCGGCATTCTTGAACGTGGTTTTCTGTGCCAAGTTCAGCCCGCTCCGTGCCATCCAGTCACCGCCCCGCAAATCGAGAAACACACCCGTAGTCAAATCCGCATTCTTGGCGAATCGTAACCCGCCAAAATACTGCATTCCGGGTGTTGCTGTCTGTGCAGTTTGTGTCCCCGATCCCTTTGCCATGTTCAACTGCGTCTGAAAGATGACGCGATTGCTTCCACTGCGAAATAATTCCATCGAGAGTGGCATTCCGGGAGTGACGGGATTTTCGGCGGCTTCGGGTGTGTCGATGCGATAGGATACTCGGACTGTCTGCCCATTTTTGATGGGTTCCGTGAAGGCGAGTATGCCAGAATCGGGCGCAATTGTATAATCTTTGTCGCGGGCGAGATAAAGCCCGTCCCGCAGCACCGTTTCGCTGTTGGCACGAATGCCTTTCCATCCAAGCAGATACGGGCCCTTTGTGTTCTGCCCGAAAAGCAATTCGGACTGCACCGAATTCCGGTTCTCGGCAGACAAGGCAACACCAACGGCTTGCGGCGTTTGGGCAGCCGCGCCGGTGGCAAGCAAGAGAAGAAAGAAAATTGTGCGAATCGCGTTATGTGGCATGATGGTTGCAGTAAGAAAACCTCAGATACACTTACGTAGATTCGACACCAGTGTGACCCAACTGTTACAGCGAAAATACCGGAAAAGAAATTTCTGGGGAACAACCCCGTCTGCTTGCCCGTTCCAACAGAATGGTAAACCGAGTCGCAGTAAAAGACCCGGTACTCTTTCCAGTTTTCTCCGCAGAAATTCCGGTCTGCTCTCTCATCGCTGCTCGTGCGTAAGTGAAAACCGAAAAACCTGCGAAATCTCAGGGCGAAGTATCTCTTGATGGACTGCCTTTCCGCCGATAATTGGGGTGTCAGTAGATGTCTTACCCCTAAAGAATCTTACTCCTAAAGAATATGGAGCAAATCAAGAGATGGAACACGCACGCACTGCTTACGCACTGCACTTGCACAGCGGTATTCCCGTTGTCGAACTTTTGGGCGACTGGAGCGAGGAAACCGACGGCTACTTAGCGGAGACCGTTGCGCGTTTGATCGGTTCTGGGCATCTGGAGATCGTCATCAATTTGGCACGCGCTGGACGCTTGCCCCACCCCGAACGCGCTTGGCTCGATAATTTGGAGCGTTTGGCGAGCGTGGTTCAGGGTCGGCATGGGCGATTGGGCATTGTCGGCGGTGAACGGTTGGCGTGGGCAGGGATTGGCGGGTCGGCGCATTCCTTTTTGCGCTGGGCGAATACAGAGACCGAAGCGGTTTGTCATCTCAAAGGCGTTCCATGCTTTAGGGACGGCGAAAAATTGTCGCTGCGACTGGTTTAACAGTAAAATTTATTAGACCTCTTGCAAGAGTCCAGCAGAATAAATGTCTGCGTGCAGGTCTCGTT
>CAZPZP010000006.1:0-21522 GCA_964591025.1 uncultured Chthonomonadaceae bacterium | reverse complement strand
CGGAACGAGACCTGCACGCAGACATTTATTCTGCTGGACTCTTGCAAGAGGTCTACTGACAAAACAACCGCCTCTCTTGTTGCAACTTCTGTACCAAATGCGCTGTCAAAGCCTCTGAATATCGTCCATTTTCCTCTAATTTTTTTCATATCCGCCTATCGGGTGCCGAATCGCCTTGATATTGCGTAGGAATATATGGTATTCTATCTGTTCGTGCTTTAGATATAGGAGGGGCTCCATTGAAGGAAATCCAACACGCCACAAAGCGGACTTCCCACGTTATTAATATTCCTAACCTCGTTGAATTGCAGACTAATTCGTACCAGTGGTTCCTTGAAGAAGGACTCCAAGAACTGTTTGATAGTTTTTCTCCCATCCATGATTTTACTGGCAAAACATCGATCTCGCTGACCGCCTTTACTCTCGGCGAACCCAAGTACTCCATCGAGGAGTGTCGTGATCGCGATATGACCTTCGAGTCCGCGATCAAAGCCCGCGTTCTTCTCCGTCAAGAGAACCGCGAAGAGATCGAAAGTGAAGTCTATCTCGGCGACCTGCCGCTGATGACCGACAAAGGCACGTTTATCGTCAACGGAGCCGAGCGCGTTGTCGTCAGTCAGTTGGCACGTTCGCCCGGCATCTATTTCAAAGACGATCTCGACTTCTCCGGCAAACGGTTGTTCCAAGCAACCGTGATCCCGCAGGAAGGCGCGTGGGTTGACATCGAAAGCGACAATAGCAACGTCGTTTGGGTGCGAATCGGACAAACCAAGAAATTCCCCATCACCACCCTGATGCGGGCATTGGAGGCGTATACCCCGGCACTGCATCCCATAGACATGAAAGTCGGCGATGTCGCCAATAACTTCTGGATTTACAAGACCATTGAATCGGTCAATGAGAAAGGCGAGTCGGAACAAACCACCGTCCGCGACTTCTTCCTGACCTATTACTTCGCCGCGCCCGTTGTCGTCGGCAAAACCGGCGAAATTGTCGCCGAAGAGAACGAACTCGCGACCTACGAGAAACTCATGGCGTTGTCCGAGGCGCACGGCTTTGATCTCCGCGTGCGGCTTTACACCAAAACCGTCACCACCGCCGAGATCATCGATCTGCTCTCAACCAAAGAGACGATCACTGAACCGACCGCCGAACAGCTGCTCAATCGCCGCCCGACGAGTGACATTGTAGACCCGGCGGGCAAAGTGCTGGCAAAGGCATACAGCCTGATCCCGGACAAAACCCACGCCAACGCGATTGTCAAACAGAAACTGCCGAGCATCGAACTGTTCCATATCAATCCGTATGTGGAGATGACACTGCGCGAAGATCAGGGCTACGACAGCGACACGGCAAAATTAGACATCTATAAGAAGATTCGCCCCGGCGATCCCGCCACGCCCGAATCGGCACGCAACCTCATTCAGTCTATCTTCTTCGACCCGCGCCGCTATGACATGGCGAAAGTCGGACGCTTCAAGATGAACAAGAAATTGGGAGCGCACCTGCCGATCACGGCACGCAACGTCACCAAAGAGGATTTGGTCAGCATTCTGCGTTATGTCATCAACCTCGAATCGGGTGAAGGACAGGACGATGAAGGCAACATCATCAATAATGTCTCGGTGGACGACATTGACCACCTTGAGAACAAGCGTATTCGCAGTGTCGGCGAACTGCTCACGTCTCAATTGCGAATGGGCTTCCTTCGTATGGAGAAAGTCGCCAAAGAGCGTATGACGAGCCTGATGGACAACGAGAATTTCATTCCGTCCGTCATTCTCAGCGTCAAGCCGATCAGTGCCAGTATCAAATCGTTCTTCGGGTCGTCGCAGTTGTCGCAGTTCATGGATCAGACCAATCCGCTCGCCGAACTTACGGCAAAACGGCGTCTCTCCGCACTCGGTCCGGGCGGTCTGTCGCGTCAGTCGGCAAAACTCGAAGTTCGTGACGTTCACCACTCGCATTATGGGCGCATCTGTCCCATCGAAACGCCTGAAGGTCCGAATATCGGGCTGATCGGTTCGATGGCGGTCTATGGGCGCATTGACGATTACGGCTTCCTTGAGACGCCGTATCGCAAGGTCAAAAACGGCATCGTTTCCGGTGACATCGAATGGATGACAGCAGACATCGATCACAAGTTCTATATTGCGCCCGCGAACATCAGTCTCGACGAGCATAAAAATATCATCGAAGATCAGGTTCAGGTGCGGCATGAGGAGAAATATCCGAATATCTCCAAAAAGCGCGTTCAATATATGGACATCGCGCCCGTTCAATTGATCTCGATTGCAACGGCGTGTATTCCGTTTATCGAAAACGACGAGGCGACCCGCGCTTTGATGGGCGCGAATATGCAGAGGCAATCCGTCCCGACCCTGCGCCCCGATGCTCCCCTTGTCAAAACCGGCATGGAGCGGCGCACAGCACGCGACTCAGGAGCCATGATTCTCTCGCGTCATAGCGGAATCGTCACTCGTGTTACCGCAGAACAGATCGATGTGCGGCGCGACGATGGGCGTGTAGACAGCTATCGCCTGATCAACCTGCTCCGCTCGAACAACTCGACCTGTATCACACAGCGTCCGATTGTCAACAAAAATCAGCGGGTACGACAAGGGCAAGTCCTCACGGATGGACCGTGTACCGATCAGGGCGAATTGGCACTCGGTCAAAATGTGCTGGTTGCGTTTATGCCGTGGGGCGGCTACAACTACGAAGACGCCATTCTGCTTTCCGAGCGGCTGGTTCGTGACGATATATTCACTTCGATTCATATCGAAGAGTTCGACACCGAAGCCCGCGACACCAAACTCGGACCGGAAGAGATCACCCGTGACATTCCCAATATCGGCGAGGATATGCTCAAAGACCTCGACGAAGACGGCATTATCCGCGTGGGAGCCGAAGTGCGCCCCGAAGACCTGCTGGCAGGGAAAGTTGCCCCGAAGGGACAGGGCGAACTCACCGCAGAAGAACGCTTGATCATCGCCATTTTCGGCAAGAAAGCCGAAGAGACCCGCGACGTTTCCTTGCGCGTGCCACACGGCAACGGCGGGCGCATCGTGGACATCAAAGTGTTCAGCCGCTTCAAGTATCGCGGAGCCAAAGACAACAAAATCTACAACTTCTGCAAGCGACCCGACGCTTCGTTCCGCGATATGAACGACGGCGAACTGCTCAAGTTGCAACCCGACGAACTGCCCGCCGGTGTCAATATGCTGGTTCGCGCCTATATCGCCCAAAAGCGCAAGATCATGGAAGGCGACAAAATGGCGGGACGACACGGCAACAAGGGTGTCATCTCGAAAATCCTGCCGCAAGAGGATATGCCGTTCCTGCCGGACGGAACTCCGGTGGATATTGTTCTCAATCCGCTCGGCGTGCCGTCCCGTATGAACATCGGGCAGATTCTCGAAACCCATCTCGGTTATGTCGGACGCCATTTGAACTGTACGTTCGTCAATCCGGCGTTCGAGGGATCGACGGAAAAAGAGATCGTCAATGAGATGGAGCTGCTTGCCGCGCACCTTCGAGCGCGGACGCTGGAGAATTATGTCAATAGTGAACTGGAACTCGGCATAGACCTCGATGTCAAAAGAGGACTGAAATCACTGACCAGTGAAGTTCAGCACCAAATCACCGACATTCGATTCCGCGCCGCCGACCTGCATAGCCGCATGAGTACACGCATTGATGAATGGACGGAAGGTCTGGTCACTCAAGTCGCCGCGACCCTCGAAAGTCTTGATGAGGATCGCCTCGAAGAGATCAGTGCTATCGTCGCCTCCGAGCCGTTGATTTCGCCGGTTGCACGCGAAATCGAAGTCGGTAACGGCAATGGAACCGCGTTGCTTTCCAACGGCAGCAAGCCCGAAACTTCGGAGGCACTCGCCCCCGTGACATCGGAAACGCGCCAAGCCGTGATCGCGGGCATCATGCAGCGTATTCGGAAAAACGCTTGGGATCGGGCGGGCTATGATCCGCATTCCGGCAAAAGCCGCCTGCGCGATGGTCTGACAGGAGATTTCTTCGAGATGCCTGTCACTATCGGAGCGATCTATATGCTGAAACTCGCGCATCTTGTAGACGACAAAATCCACGCCCGTTCAACGGGACCCTACTCGCTGGTGACGCAGCAGCCGCTCGGCGGTAAAGCCCAGTTCGGCGGACAGCGTTTCGGTGAAATGGAAGTGTGGGCGTTGGAGGCTTATGGCGCGGCATATATGCTGCAAGAGATACTGACGATCAAATCCGACGACGTTCTTGGGCGTGTCAAAACCTATGAGAGCATCGTCAAAGGCGACAATATTCTCGAACCGGGCGTTCCCGAATCGTTCAAGATTCTGGTCAACGAACTGCAAAGTCTCGGCTTGAAGGTTACGGTTCTTGACGACTCGGATCGCGAAATCGATCTCCGTGACCGCGACGAGGACATCAACCCGAACGAGAATCCGGTCAATGCCGCCGCACGCCGCACCGCCAAACTGCTCCCGCAAGGGCGCGAAGATGTCGAAGTGTTGCCACAGTAAAATGCAGAGGAGGAGAGGGGGAGAAGGGGAGAAAAAACAAAAGAACCACAGGGGACACGGGGAACACAGGGACAATTTAACAATTCTTGCTTTTGGTTTCGTGAATTGCGTCTTGTGTCCTTTCTTGTGTTTCGTGGATCACTGCGTTGGTTTTTTCTCCCCTTCTCTCCCTCTCCCCCTCTTCTGAAATAGGGAGAAAATTATAATGGCGGATGCCAGCACGTTTGCCAAAATCCGTATTGGAATCGCTTCCCCGGACGAAATCCGCTCATGGTCTTACGGCGAGGTCAAAAAGCCTGAAACCATCAACTACCGTACGTTCAAGCCTGAGCGTGACGGTTTGTTTTGTGAGCGCATTTTCGGACCGGTCAAAGACTGGGAGTGCCACTGCGGACGGTATAAAAAAGTCAAATTCAAGGGAATCATCTGCGAGCGGTGCGGTGTCGAAGTGACCCGCAGTAAAGTGCGCCGCGAACGGATGGGACATATCGAACTCGCCGCGCCCGTCTGCCATATCTGGTACTTGAAGGGCGTGCCGTCGCCGCTTGCGTTGATTCTCGACATCACGCCGCGCCCGCTCGAAAAAGTTCTGTACTTCGCGTCGTATATCGTGACGAGTGTAGATCGCGGGCGCATCAACAATGCGTGGAGCGAAATTCAGTCGGCGGTCAAGATCGAAACCGAAGAGTTAATCGAAGAGAGGGCAACCGTCCAATCGCGCTTGACGCAGGAATTCAACAAGGAAGTCGCGGAACGCCGCAAGCCCGCCGACGCGCCCGATTTGCCGGAGGTGTCCGATGAACCGCGTGCCGAAGCCGCCGATGACTTGGAAGACATTGACCTCGAACTCGACGATATTGATATGGAAGCGGAAGATTACGAGCCGCCGATGGAGTATTGGGACGAGGAAACCATCGCTCGCAAACAAGATTATTTGATCGAGCGAATCAAGCAGGAAGAAAAAGACATTCAGGATCGGGTTGACGAACTGGTTGCGTCGGTGATCTTGCTGGAGCGTGTCGAAAAGCGGGCATTGATTACCGAAGATCAGTATCGCGCCATCGAGCGGTTACTTGACGTAATGACACGTCAAACCGGAGAGAACTGGGAAGACGCTGTTCAAGCAGGACTCGGCGGATCGGCGATCAAAAAACTGCTCGACGAGGTTGATCTCGAAATTCTCAGCCGCGAACTGCGCCACGATATTGCCAACTCGCAAGGTCCGAAGCGGGCGCGTTCGATCAAGAGACTGGAAATCTGCGAGGCGTTTCTGTCTTCTAAAGCGCGTCCAGAGTGGATGATATTGGATGCAGTGCCAGTTATCTCGCCCGAATTGCGCCCGATGGTGCAGCTTGACGGCGGACGCTTCGCCACGTCCGACCTCAACGACCTGTATCGCCGTATCATCAACCGCAACAATCGCTTGAAAAAGATCACGGAGATTCGCGCCCCTGAAAGTATCGTCAATCACGAAAAGCGACTGCTTCAAGAGGCGGTAGATGCGCTGATTGACAATGGACGCCGCACGCGCCCCGTCGTTGGCTCGAACAACCGCGCCCTCAAATCGCTCTCGGATATGCTCAAGGGCAAAGAGGGACGTTTCCGCAAGAACTTGCTCGGCAAGCGTGTTGACTATAGCGGGCGTTCGGTTATTGTTGTGGGTCCCCATCTCAAACTGCACCAGTGCGGACTGCCGAAGGAGATGGCACTCGAACTGTTCAAGCCGTTCGTGATGAAAACGCTTGTAGAGCGCGGCTATACTGGCAATATCAAAACCGCCAAGCGCATGATTGATAAGATGCGCCCCGAAGTCTGGGACGCACTCGAAGAGGTCATTCGTGAGCATCCGGTCTTGCTGAACCGCGCACCGACCTTGCACCGACTTGGAATTCAAGCGTTCGAGCCAATTCTGGTGGACGGCAAGGCGATTCAGGTTCATCCGCTCGTCTGCCATGCGTTCAATGCGGACTTCGACGGCGACCAGATGGCGGTTCACGTTCCGCTTTCGGCGTATGCTCAGGCGGAAGCCCGCATTCTGATGCTTGCGAGTCACAACTTGTTCAGCCCTGCAAACGGCGGTCCGATTGTCGCGCCCGTGCAGGACATTGTTCTCGGCTCATACTATGTGTCCATGATGAGAG
The DNA here is from genome assembly GCA_964591025.1 of uncultured Chthonomonadaceae bacterium. Classification (GTDB taxonomy): domain Bacteria; phylum Armatimonadota; class Chthonomonadetes; order Chthonomonadales; family Chthonomonadaceae; genus CAZPZP01. The sequence continues at coordinate 14,846 of CAZPZP010000006.1, read as the reverse complement.
AGAATGACCCCAACGGCGATCCGATTCTGCCGCGTGACATGATCTTCAGTTCGCCTGAAGAGGCGATGCTGGCACTCGATACCGGCACGCTCGATCTGCATGAGCCGATCAGTGTTCGGCTTCCATTCCGCGCCGATATGAAAGAAGGCACGGAGCGTGTCACTCGTGTTGTCGGATTCAAGAGCGTGAGGCTGGCGTTGGAAGAGGCGAAAGCCACTCTCAGGGAGACGATGGGCGAGGCGACGGAGACCGAATTGGATGTTGCGGCGCGTGCCGTTGTCAGTACGCTCACCATGGACGAGTGTACGACGGCGGGGCGAATCTTCTTCAATCAGATTCTGCCTGAACGCCTTCAATATACACCGGATTACCTGTTCAAGACGATCCGCAAAAAAGGAACCTCGAAAGTCATCTCCGACGTGTACGAAAATCATGGCAAAGAGATGACGATCAACTTCCTCGATGACTTGAAGGCGTTGGGCTTCAAGTATGCGATGCGGGCGGGCATCACGATCTCGATGACGGATATGGAGTCGCCGCGTACGCGCACCGAAATCATTGCCTCCGCCGAATCGGATGTCAAGAAGTTCAATGCTCAATACAATCGTGGACTTCTTACTCCGGCGGAACGTAAAACCCGCGTTTTGGAGCGTTGGCTCGGCGCGTCGGAATCGGTTGCCAAAGGCATCATGGCTGACATGAAGCAGTACAATCCGATCTTTATCATTACCGATTCTGGCGCACGCGGCTCGACCAAGCAGGTGACACAGCTTTCGGGAATGCGCGGATTGATGACCGATCCGTTCGGGAATCTTATCGAAGACCTGCCGATCAAGTCCAACTTCCATGAGGGCTTGAGCGTTCTGGAATTCTTCGTTTCGACGCACGGCGCACGCAAGGGTATGGCAGATACGGCACTTCGCACCGCAGACGCCGGATATTTGACCCGTCGCCTTGTGGACGTGGCGCAGGATGTAATTATTCGTGCTGTGGACTGCGGAACGAGCAACGGAGTCGCCATTCGGGAGATTGTTGACGGCGGCGATGCATTGGAGAAACTCAGCGAGCGGGCTTTGGGACGCTATCCTACCGAGGATATTGTCAATCCGCTCACGGGCGCGGTTTTGGTTCCTGCCAATGAGGATATTCAGGACGCCGTTGCCCGCGCAATGGACAATTTCCGTATCGCAGTAGACAATATCCTCGATCCGATAACGGGCGAGGTGGTCTTGACGAAGGGGCAGGCACTTCTCTTCAATGAATCGCAGGATTTGGTGGTTCGCGGGGTGCGGCGTGCCGGTTCGCGGCGTGACAAAAACGCGGAGAGCGTGTACGACATTACGCGCTCGATGGGGATTACGGTGCGCTCGGTCTTGACCTGCGAACTGCGGCAGGGCGTTTGTGCGAAGTGTTATGGACGCGATCTTGCGACGGGGCGATTGGTGGATATTGGAGTCGCTACCGGAATTATCGCGGCGCAGTCTATTGGCGAACCCGGCACGCAGTTGACGATGCGTACCTTCCACACGGGAGGCGTTGCGGGCAACTATCTGACGCAGGTCGCCAACGTCAAGCAGAAGCGGCAAGCGACTTTGCGCGAACTGCATGAGGACATTCGCAAGGGACACGTCAATCTGAGCGAAGCGGAGGGGTCGGAGCGGGATACGCGCCGGTCTATTCAGAGCGTTCTCAAGGTGCTTGAGGATCAGGTTTCCGGTCTGTTGCGCGTCGTCGAACTGTTCGAGGCACGTAAGCCGAAGGGACAGGCGATCATCACCGAGTTTCCGGGCAAAATCGCGTCTATCGAGATGAAGGGTCTGCGAAGCGTTGTCATTCATACGCCCACCGACTTGAACAAGGAGTTGCCGCATTATGGATTGTCCACCGACGCGCAATCGGCGGATGATATTCTCGACGACAGCGGCGAGATCATTGTCAAAGCGAGCGATCCGATCAAAGACCCGGAACTGCGAAAGATAGATAAAGCCGGAATCAAGCGTATTATGCTTCGCAAGGCGCATCTCGTTCCTTATCGCGGCGACTTGAAGGTCGAAGCCGATCAGGAAGTGATGGCGGGTGACCGCTTGACGGAAGGTCCGCTCGATCCGCAGAAGGTCTTGGAGTTGCGGGGAATTCTCGGTGTGCAGGAGTATCTGGTTCGCGAAGTGCAGGCGGTCTACAAATCGCAGGGCGGCGTGGACATCAACGACAAGCATATCGAGGTCATTGTGCGGCAGATGCTTCGCAAGCGCAAGGTGCGGCATCAGGGGGACAGTCGGTTCCTGCCGGGTCAGATCGTGGACAAGTTCGTGTTCGAGGACGAGAACACACGGGCGCGTGATACGGGCGGACAAGAGGCAACCGCCGACTGGATTCTGCTGGGGATCACGGAGGCATCGCTCGCTACGGAATCGTTCCTGTCGGCGGCGTCGTTTCAAAAGACGACTCGCGTTTTGACGGAGGCGGCGGTGCGCGGCAAGAAGGACGACTTGGTGGGACTGAAAGAGAACGTCATCATCGGACGGCTGATTCCGGCGGGTACGGGTTTGCCCTCGTACCGCAGTTTGGAGTTGGCGACACCGGATGGGACGCCGCTCATTGTCGAGCCGCCGAAGCGGGAAGCGGAAAGCCCGCTTCAGATTCTCGACGACGAGGATAGTATGCTCGGACGCACGGCATCGCGCCCTGATCCGTTGCCGATGGACGGCTTCTCGGAGATTGACCTCTTGGAACCAGCGGGACCGGATGCCAACGGCGAGGATATGAGTGCGGAGGCATCGCTGAGTTTCTTGGACGCGATCACGGGCAACCTCAGTCTTGACGACAAGTTCGACGTGGAAGTCGAAGAGGTGTAGAGGGCAGAGAGAGTAGAGGGTAAGAAGTAGAGGGTAGAACATTGCCCCCTGACTTCGACCCCTTTTGTTGGGAATAGGGGAAGAGGAGGAGAACTGTTCTTCTCTTCTTCCCTTCTTTTTTGTTTGGCGTCGTTTATAGTTGTTGATAGCCAATCGCGGACATTGAAAATACCCGGCATAGTGTCGTTCCGACGGGCGTCCTACCGGACGCGAAAACGAACTGTGAATACTTAAATGCCATCGCGGGGTTTCAAGGATTCGGCGGGGAGGTCGCAATGAGAACGACAAGCGTTTCCGTTCCTGTATTCTCGATGCCGTGAACGCACCAAGGGGGCAGGTAGACAAAATCGCCTTTCTGGACTTCGCGTTCATAGCGGGCAAAGGTCATTCTGCCCTTGCCTTCCAGAATGACATAGGTCTCTTCGGTCTCATGCGAGCCGGGGGACAGCACGACATGAGGCGGCACATAGAACATGACCAAGCCCAAGTTTTTGGCGGGGGCGTTGGGATTGACCGGATGGACGACTCGTACGCCCACGCCGTGACAGTCAGGATAGACAACCGGAACCCCGTCCTGCACGGTCACGATCATGGGGTCGGGGGGAGTTTCGGGTTTGGGAATCGTCGGGGCTTTGTCGCTTTGGTAGCCCTTGAACTTTGTGATTGCTGCCATTAAAATCTCCTCAGTGGAAACGGTTAAAACTCACGCAGATAGCCTGCCGTCCAGCCGCCGTCTACGGTCAGGCAATGTCCATTGATGTAGCTGCTTTCAGGCGCGGCAAGAAACAGGGCGGCGTGGGCGATCTCTTCGGGTTTGCCGGGTCTGCCCAATGGAATGTGACTGAGCAGTTGCTGCACCGATGTCTTGAAGAGTCCATCGTCGCCGTAAAATAGCCGCTCTGTGCCTTGCGTCAGGATGGAGCCGGGGGCAATGGCATTGACAAGAATCCCCTCTGCTCCGAGTTCGAGTGCCATCGCACGGGTGAGATTGATGACACCCGCCTTTGCTGCGACAAAAGCGCATTGCAGTCGTAACGGCACAAGTCCGGCGACAGAGGCGATATTGAGGATACGCCCCCCGCCCGCCTGACGTAGCAAGGGAATCGCCGCTTTGCTCACCTGATAAACACCCGTCAGGTCTACCGCGAGAATGCGATCCCACTCTTCCTGCGGAAAAGCGTCGAGAGTGACGCGGTGTGCCAGCGTATTCACCCCTGCGTTGTTGACCAGAATATTCAGTCGTCCGTGTTCACGTTCGATTTGTTGCAGAGCCGCCTCAATCTGCGCGGTATCGGTTACATCCATGGCAAGGGCGTGCCGCCCCGCCCCTGTGGACACGGCAGCGAAAACCGTCTCAGTATCAATATCCGCGTAATAGACGATTGCCCCATTGTCGGCAAAAACGTCGGCAATAGCCTTGCCGATGCCTTGCGCCGCGCCGGTGACGAGGGCGATTTTATGCTGCAAATCCACCTTCATTGCTGGATGCTCCTTATGAAATATTTACCCAAGCTTCTGACTAACTGATACACAGTGTTTGTTTGTTCTGAGAACTATTATTATGCAATTAGGAAGCCGGTGATTCATTTGCTCATTAATTCAGTTGGGTAAGGAATATAATCCTCCTCAACTGAATAATTTTCGTGGAGATATTTGAACACATGCAATATTACGAATTTTTGTCGATCTGTAAGTAACCCTAAGACTTCTCGTTGTGCTTCCTCGCTTCCTTTGATGGAGAAAAAGTACAATGTCGATTCTCCTACAAAGTCACTATTATAGTAATCGACAGTGAGGATTAAGCAGACGGGAAGGTAGTAGCAAAAGACCTCTGGAGTGAAATACATCAGCATTGACCCACAATCATGCAATGTTGCTGGCGAAATTTGCTGCCAAGTTTTCCCAGAGAATGATCTTTTCAAATGTTCCGCTTCATAAGGACGATTACTCTTAACGCTTAGACTCGTCAACTCCTGCGGTAGAGGAGTTGCAGCAAAAGCGTTATGGATTGCTTCTATTAATTCTTGAGTCGTCATAGACACAGGAAAACCTTCCAAATGGCGCGTCCAGAAGGACACTTGTTCTCTTGTTGGGTACAACAACTTACCCGAATAAGGACTGATACAAGAGGGCTATTTCTTGAAGCGGTTGATCTGGTCGGGTTCGCCAAACGCGCCTTTTTGCCCGAAGGCGACGAAGCGGACTTTGAGATCGTGGATGCCGTCCATGCGGATCGTGCCGCCGTTTTGACCGCTCAGGACGGAAACGCCCGCGATATTGGGATCGTTTTTGGCTTTGGGGTGAATGGTTCCGATGAGCCGCCCGCCATCCATGTGCCGCAAGCCGTTGGAGATACGAAACAATATCCAGTTCCATTTTTGATTTTTGGCGGCGGCAGGGATTTCGCCGCCGTCTACCGCAATAGGTTCCGGCAGGGTTCCTGTGAGGAAATTGCAATAGGTCGGAGTGCCGTCTTTGTTGAGGAACGCGCCGTCGCCGTATATCTGCATGAGAATGTCTACGCCGTGTTCATTCGCCCACAGTGAATATTGGTCGTCCGCCGTATTGAACTTGATTCCCATGACGCGCACGCCGGTATGTCCGCCGACGGTGATCGATTCGGTGATATGGTCGGCTCCTGTGAGAATTTTGAGGTTCGGCGTCCAATTGGCGTTGGGAGCGGCGAAAGCATTGTCCACACTCACAAAATGGACTTTTTTGGCGGCGTCAATGGTCGGCGGCAGGGTTTCGGGTAAAAAGGGAGCGCGACGCTGCCCTGCGTCACGAATGAGGGGCGTCAGGACAACGGCGCAGGGGACAGCAAGGAGCAGAAAAGCCGACAGCAACGCGCTGACTTTCGATGTTTGGGGTGGATAAGGTGGTTTCATGGGCGGTTTACTCCTTGTCGGCTTTTGCGGTGTCGGTTGCGTCTCCGGTTTTTAGTTCTTTGAGCAGCGGCACAATGCGTGGGTACGGCATAATCACTTTTTGCACGTAATAGTTGAACCATTGACTGGTTGTGCCTTTGTTGCCTTTGGCGATTTTCTCTTGTTCCTCTTGGGCAATTTTGGCGGCAGCCGCAATCTGCTGTGTCGTCAGAAGAGCGCGAATTTTGGGGGCAAAAGCGGCGAGCGTGGACATGATGGCTGCCTCCTGCTTCTTCTGACCGACATTGCCAAGATGCTCCTCCATGCCTTTTGTGAGCCGTTCGGACATTTCGGCGGAAACGTCTTCGCCTTTGAGTGCTTTCTTCTTGGCAGCACGAATGTCCGCCGCGAGTTTCTTGAGAGAGACATTCGACATAGCGACCAATTTTTGATTATGCGCGGCTTCGGCGGTGGTGATCAGAACAATCAGTTTGTCAATCTGCTCGTTCGTCAGTTTCAGGGGCGTCAAAACGCGCAGTGTCCCTAAATCCGACCACGTTTCTATCAATTCGGCGTTCTCTTTGGCTTCTTTGCTCAGGGGAATGGCGGGCGGCTGTGCCTGACCGAACACGATGCCGCCGCACATTGCCCATGCACACAACGCGCCGGACAACAATATCTGATAATTCTTCAAGATCATCTTTCAAATCCTCACTCTCATCAGCCGCAATATGCTACACTTTTGACGCATCAATGCCTGTCGGCGTTACGCTTGTTATGGGTGATTGGGTCATTAAAAACCCATCGCATTCCGAATAACAAATTACCCACCGACCTAATGACCCATGTCTGTTGGCGTCCATTATATCGCACAATGCCCCATTGAGGGAAGGGGTTGGAACTTATGCCCGAAACTCTGCCCGAATTTCTCAAGCAGCGCACCGTTCGTGCCTGCCGTTCTTTCCATAAAGAGATCGATGGCGTCACCACCGAGGAGGCATTACGCGAGGCGTCGGCGAATTGGCAGCCACACAAATGGGGAATTGGGCAAAACGGCTCGATTGCCGGAATCGTCTTCCATGTGACCGCGTGGCTTGTGTTGTCTCTGCCCGCGCTTCGAGGCGGCAATCCACAGTCCATGACGGATTTTGCCACTCATGTCGCACCCGCTCAAGAGGACTGGCAGGGAATCCGACAATGGTTCGACGCAACCGCCGCTCTCTGGACACAAGCCTTGACCGAATTACCCGAAGCCGAGTTTGATCGCCCGCTCGAATGGGAAGGGCAAAAGATTACGGTGGCAGAGTGCCTTGTCGATATGTACGAACACTTTACCTACCATGACGGTCAAATTCAATATCTCAAGCAGAAGCATCTTGCCGACGCACACGGGAACTCATAGAGCCATGAAAATTTTGCTTACCGGCGCACGCGGCGATCTGCCGCTCGCCCTGATTCCACTCCTCCTGCCCGATAACGAATTGGTGCTGTTCGATGTTGAACCGATGGAGGCTCCAGAGAACTGCATTAGCATTCAGGGCGATATTCGTGATGCAGGAATTGTCTGCTATGCGATGCAGGGCTGTGACGCTGTCATTCATACCGCCGCCTATCATCACGAACACTTGGCGAACCGCAACGAGGACGATTTTTACGGCGTCAACGTCACCGGCACGCACAACGTCCTGCGGGCAATGATGCTTCACGGCGTCAAGAATTTAGTTTTTTCCTCTGCCGAAGCGGTTTATGGCGATGGAATGCGCGGGCTGCACGTCATGGATACGGAAACGCCGTGCATTCCCAATAATTACTTCGGCATGAGCAAGTTTGTCTCTGAAGAGATGTGCCGGTTCCACGCCCGCAAATGCCAAATCCATACCGCTATTCTGCGCTACGGTTATTTTTCGCCTGTAGACTGGCATCAAGCCGGATTGGGGCGGTTGTGCAATCGCTTGGATCGGCAGGATGTGGCACAGGCAAATTTGCTGGCGTTGGCGGCGGTGATTGCGGAAGAGTTTGTGTGCGAGACGTTTCTGATTCACTCTGCGAAACCGTTTGCACCCGAAGATTGGCCTCACATAGAATACAATCCGGTGGAAGTGGTCGAAAACTACTATCCCGGCACAACGGAATTGCTGGCGCATCACGGGCTGATTGTCCCACGCATTCCTTATTTGCCTGTCATTGACAAAGCGGTGGAGATGCTCGGCTATGATCCGCAGCACAACTTCGAGCAATTTTTGTCGGAGCTGCGCCGCACCGCTTAGAACAGAATTTTCCTATGCTTGAAGGTATAGCCGTGAGTAACGCCGACGAACGCAGAATGGCAATGAACGCGGCGTCTGTTGATTTCGAGAAGGCACAGCAGATTATCGCTTCGATGGCGGATACTCCCTACAAGCGTCAGGCACAAAGACGCTTTGATGAAGGATACATAGGGACAGTACGCTCTTTCTTTTAACACTCGGTTTTTTGAGGAAATATCGCGCATGGAACGGAATCCAAGAAGGCGGCAAGTCGTCACACGCTCGCGCTACCTGCATATCATGAGCCAACGCTATGCCCTGCTTTCCATGACGGGCGTCTTGCTGTCGCTGGGAATGCTTGGGATTGTCGGCTCCGCACTGGGCTTTCTTACGCTTGCCCTTACCGGCTCCGATATTCTCGATGCGGGCGAATGGTTTACGCCGCTTTTCGTTTTGGCAGGCTTCTCGCAATTGATGTATTCGCTCGGCAGAGTGTCGGCGCGGCAGATGAAACGCTGGGCAATCGTGATGCCTCTTACCAACGAAACGGCGGTCAATTTGCCCCTGCGTGAAACGCTGGTACGAATGCCACAGACGCAAAACGATTCCGGTGAACTGCTTCAACCCGCCCCGCCGCACTCCGAAATTCCCCATGAGCAACTGCTGCGCGTTTCGTAGGGCTTGACAACCGATAGCCGCATTTTGACTTGTGGTACAATATCCTATCCTCATTTTCTGAGAAAGGGAGTTTTGCCATGACCGCCGTTGCGATACTGTCGCGCATTGATGAGTTGGAAAACGAGCTGCGCTTTCTCAAGGCACAAGTGCGCTAACTGAAACCCGATGCCAAAGCCAAAACATTTGGTGATCTTTATGGGATTTGGAAGGGCAAAGTCGCTCTCTCCGAAGAAGATTTCAAATCAACCGAACTTCAATTCAAGCCATAACCTCTCATAGCACTTGACAGTAACCCCAAAAACTTCTATAATGCTCTCACGCCGCCGAAACCTTCGAGCGGTTCCGATTTTTTTGCATTTCCGTCCTCACGAAATGCGACACGGTGCGTAGTAGATTATATTGTGAGCGAAGCCGCCTCCCAAGATCAAACACCCGAACCGATGCCCCCGATGGAGTGGCGCGTCCATCTGTGGCGACGTAATCCCGTCCGACTGCCGATTTTGATTGCGGCAATCGTGCTGGCGTCTCTCACCGTTCTGGTGGTCTTTCAATCCGCGCTGCTGGCGGCGGCGACTGTCGTTCTGCTTGCTGGCGCGACGAGTGAGTTTTTGTTTCCTGTGACGTATCGCATCACACCCGAAGGCGTTTTCTCGAATGTCTTACTCAATCGCCTCGCGCTGAAATGGAACGAAATGCGCCGATGTGCGTCCGGCGAGCAAGGTGTTCTCTTGACACCGTTGGAATTTCCTTCACGCGGGGACGGATTTCGCGGCGTCTTTTTACGGTTCGCGCCGGACGGACAACCCGGCGATAGAGCGAGTGTTCTGGAGCAAGTCGCCCATTATATGCCGCATTTGATCGCAACTGACGCCCACGAGGAAGAAAACGATGTTCGGAATGGATTGGGACGCGCCTCTGAGTAACGCAGACCGGGACGCCATCATAGACAAAATCGCCGACGAAGTTACCAAGCGCGGAATGACCATTCCTGCCGTTCTTTTTTTGGAGATGCACAAGCCGCTTGGTTTCCTCGCCGGACAGAGTCTGATTTTCGGAGCCGGATTTATCGCGCCGCTTGTGGGACCGAAAAATTTGCAGCATTGGGCGAAATTGATCGAAAACCCGGACGATGTCGAGCGTCTGATACGGCGTATCGAAACCCTGCGAACCTCTGAACCTGCGGCGAAACTCAAGGCGAAGTCAGCAAGCGCAGCAGAAAGGCAAGTGTAACCAACGTATGGAACACGCCAACAATGCGGTTCGGATATTTATGCCGCTGTTCAGCATTATCATTATCGTCGCGATTCTGACGGCACGCAAACGTGATCTGTTCATTCGGCGCATTCAGGGCTTGACTGCCATTGAAGAAGCCATCGGACGCTCCACTGAGATGGGTCGCCCTATGATCTGCTCAACGGGTTTGGGACAAAACGGCGGTATCGAAATTATTAGCCTGCAAGCCCTCTCCATCGTGAGTTATGTGGTCAAATCGTCGGCACGATTCGGCACGCGCTCCATTGTTCCCGTATACGATGCTCAAATGCTGCCGATCACCGAAGAAGCCATTCGCGACGCCTATACGCAGGAGGGACGCCCGGAGCAGTACAATTCCGATGATGTCCGCTATCTCAGCAACAGCCAATTCGCCTATGCCGCTTCTGTTGCCGGAATTATTTGGCGCGAAAAGGCAGCCGCTGTGTTTATGTTCGGCTACTACTATGCCGAAGCGTTGATCATGGCGGAAACAGGGCAGCAGGTCGGCGCGATTCAGGTCGCAGGAACGCCTGCGACAACGCAAATCCCGTTCTTTATTGCGTCGTGCGATTACGTGATTATTGGCGATGAATTCTATGCGGCGAGTGCCTATCTCTCTCGTGAGCCCACCGCGCTCGGCAGCATTGTTGGACAGGATATTGTCAAAGGCATCATTCTCGCCATGACGGTTATCGGGACAATAATCGCAACCTACACCGGACTGACCGGCTCGCCCTTGCTCAAAACCTTCACAGATTTTCTCGTCAAAGAGATATTACCGAAATAGACCCCACCCCAACCCTCCCCTTCCATAAGGGGAGGGCGTCAATCCCCTCCTTCCTCCGATGATGAAGGGAAGGGAGCCAATTCCCCCTTGCGAAATATTCGCGTAAAGATAAGGAAGGTTTTGGTTCCCCTCCTTGCGAAGGAGGGGTTAGGGGAGGTTCGAGGAGAAGCGTGTGTTTAGTCCGAAAACCGGAACCGCATTTTGGCTGTACGTGTTCGGCGCGTGTGTCTTTACCGTCGTTCTCGTGGTCATTTTGCAAGCATTGCCGCAACGCGCCCGCCGCCCGTTGATGCTGGCGGCAACCTTTATCGGCGGCTTGTTCTACGTGCTGGAATTTTTCGTGCCTCTGAGGACAATGCCCACCCCCCAAGACCCGGATGCTGTCGGCAATTTCATGACGCCGTTTGTCGTCCCTGTTGCCGGAATACTGATCCCGATTGTGGGAGCGGTTGCCTTCGGTCTCGGAGCGATCAACCTGTTCCAGATTCATGGCAGGCGCATCCTCAAGAAAAATCCCAATTACTTTTTCAGCTATGTCTTTTTCATCGGATTTTTCACAACGCTGACCATCGGGATTTTGCAGCGACTGCGCCCGAACGCCATCAACAAAAATCTTTATGATCTGATTGTCGTCGGCGGATACCAGAATCTCGATGCGACGATGTTTTCCATCATTGCATTCTATATCACGTCCGCCGCCTATCGCGCCTTCCGCGTCAAATCCGTCGAAGCGACCTTGCTGCTTGTGACCGCGTTGATCGTCATGCTGGGACAGATTTCTCTCGGTCAGATGCTCACTAACTGGCTGCCCGAACAAGGCGTAGGCTTTCTCGGCAATTTCCGTTTCGAGGTCATTCGCGACTGGATTCTCAACAAGGCGAATACTCCTGCCGTGCGTGCGATCAATTTCGGCTTAGGCATTGGCAGCCTCGCCGTCGCCTTGCGAATTTGGCTCGGCTTGGAGCGTGGTAGTTACTTCGACAGTCAAGGATAAGGGACACACTATGAACATTTTGCGCTTTTTGCAGGAAGTAGATCGGCGTGTCCTTTATGCGTTGATGCTGTTGGTAATCGCCTTTCCCGTGTTGGTTCCCATCCCGCTGCCGATGAAGGTCTCTCCGGCGACGCAAAGTCTTTACGACTCCATCGAGGGGTTGAAAGAGAACGACTTTGTGCTGTTTGGAGTAAGTTGGGGAGCAGGAACACGCGGCGAGAGCCGTTCGCAAACCTATGCGTTGATGCGCCACTTGATGCGTAAGAAAGTGCGGTTCGCGCTGCTGGCGTTCGAGCCGCAAGCCAAAGTCCTCAATCAGAAAATCGCCGAGGAACTCCAAAAGGAATACGGCTATGTCGAGGGCGTGAACTGGGTCAATTTCGGCTATCAGATCGATCAGGAAAACTTTTTGCAGGGATTCGGCAAGGACATTGTCGGAACCATCAAAAAAGACATTGAAGGCAATCCTATCGGGTCACTCAAGGTGATGGAGGGTGTGCAAACCGCCAAAGACATCAAATTCCTGATTGACGTTACCGGTTCGCGCAGCTTCGAAGTTTATATTACTTTCTTACAGCAGCCGTTCAATATTCCGATGGGCGGAGGCTTGACGGCTGTTATGGCTCCCGAAGCGTACAACCGTCTCGACTCCCGGCAGATGGTGGGATTGCTGGGGGGGCTGTCCGGCTCCGCAGAATACGAAAAGTTGTTAGGAAAAACCGGCGAAGCGACCGGGGCAAGTACTTCCTCTGCCTTCGCTCACCTGCTGATTATCGCCTTTATTTTGCTGGGAAATGTCGCCATGTTCTTGGAAAAACGACAGCGTCAGCGTATGGGATATGGAGAGAAATAACCGATGACATCTTTTTCCCCTTGGCTGGCAGGGCATCTTGAGATGCTCAAATTGTGGATTGGTATGTTTTGTACCCTCGGCTTATTTTCGATTTTGTATCGCGAAAACAAAGTCTACCGGTTCTTCGAGCATCTCTTTTTGGGTATCTCGATGGGTTACTTGATCGTCAATACCTTTACCGACAATATCCTGCCGAAATTTTGGGAACCGTTCTGGGAAAAAGGGGAATGGTGGCTCATTTTCCCGATCTTCGTTGGTTTGTTCTATTATTTCATTTTCTCGCAGAAATTCGCTTGGCTGGCACGCTTGGTGATCGCGTTCTTCCTCGGAATCACTTCGGGGCGGGCATTTAAGGCGTATGTCAATGATTATTGGCCTCAAATTCCGAGCTCGTTTAAGCCGGTTGTGCCGCATGACGCGTTTACGGCGGCAGATGGAACCCAAATCGCGGAATTGACACGGGGCGGGGCGATCAACAACGTCATCTTTATGGTCATTTTGCTCTGCGTGATGAGTTATTTCTTCTTCTCGTTCGAGCAAAAGCATCCCGTGCTGAAAAACACGGCGAAGTGGGGGCGTTGGCTGCTCATGTTTGCGTTCGGCGCGATTTTCGGTTCAACGATTATGGGGCGTCTCGCCCTGCTCATTGACCGCGTGACTTTCTTATTGAAAGGTTTTGGCGGGGGGGCGATTCATAAAGATTATGGTCCTTGGATTATGTTCGCCATCATGGCATTTCTGACGGGAATGGTCTTGTATCTGACGCGCAAAAATGCGGCAAAAGAAGAGGCGCAGTAGGTCGTTGGCTCGGTAGGTCATTGGGGCAATCCACTGACGACATTGGGGTTTTAATGACCCAATAAGGATAAAATTTACATGAACGAAACGTTGCAAACGTGGCTGTGCGGACATCTTGACGAACTCAAAGAACAAAATCTCTATAAGCCTCTCATTACGCTGGATTCGCCTTCCGAAGCGCGGGTCACCGTCAACGGCAAATCGGGCGTGATCAACTTGTCGAGCAACAACTATCTTGGCTTGGCGAATCATCCCAATCTCAAAGCGGCGGCAATCAAAGCCACTGAGAAATGGGGAGCGGGGGCAGGGGCGGTGCGTCCGATTATCGGAACCATGCGGATTCATCAGGAGTTGGAGCGCAAACTTGCAGAATTCAAGCGCGTCGAGGCGACGCTGGTATTCCAAAGCGGCTTTACCTCGAATGCGGGCGTGATCCCGACAACGATGGAAGAGGGAGACGCGATCATTACCGATGAACTGAACCATGCCAGCATTATTGACGGCGTTCGACTCTCGAAAGCGGCGCGAAAAATCTACAAGCACAACGATATGAATGCCCTTGAAGATGCATTAAAACAGACTCAGGACGCCAAAAAACGCTTGATTATCACGGATGGGGTATTTTCGATGGACGGCGATATTGCGCCGCTAACGGAGATTGTGGCGTTGGCACAACAATATGATGCGGCGACGATGGTGGACGACGCGCACGGTTCTGGTGTCATGGGCGGCGGGCGCGGCACGGCGTATCACTTCGGCGTTCAAGACAAAATTGATGTGCAGCTCGGCACGCTCTCGAAAGCGGTGGGTGTGATGGGCGGTTATATCGCCGGAAGTGCAAGCCTGATCGATTGGCTGATTCAGCGGGCGCGTCCGTTTTTGTTCAGCACCGCACAGCCGCCCGCAACCGTTGGCGCGATCATTGCCGCCATCGAACTGATAGATACCGATTCTACTTTCACCGAGCGACTTTGGGATAATACGCGCTATTGGAAAGCGGGCTTGCAGAAATTGGGATTCGACACAGGCGTTTCGGTCACTCCCATTACGCCGGTAATCGTTGGAGATGAGGCAAAGGCGCAACAGTTTCAACGCGCACTCTTCAATGAGGGCGTGCTTGCGCTGGCGATTGTCTTTCCGACGGTTGCACGCGGCAAAGCACGAGTCCGCACCATGCCAAGCGCGATGCACAGCAAAGCCGATCTCGACGACGCCCTTACTGCCTTTGCCAAAGCCGGCAAAGAATTGGGAATCATCTAAAAACGCCAGATAACCGATTTCAACAGACCAAACTCCGTCGCTCTATGACGTTCCGCCGAATGTGCTTCGCACACGACACTTATTGCTGTGAGTGTCGTGTCCGCAGGACACTGCGCCGAAGGCTCTGAGCGACGGAGTTGAGTTGGGGATTTGGGAGAAACAATAAAGACGCCCTAAATCGCGAAAAAGCGTTCAGGGCGTCAATAGACCTCTTGCAAGAGTCGGGTACAAGAACGTACCCGACTCAAAAACAG
>CAZPZP010000005.1:13125-21618 GCA_964591025.1 uncultured Chthonomonadaceae bacterium | reverse complement strand
AGCGAAAGGGCTTTGGCGAGGACTTCGTCCACGGTAATCGCGTCGAGACAGCGGGGGCGGGCAAATTCGCAGTGATGCCAGCCGCATTTCTTGCCGCAAAACTCTCGATGACTGAGGACGTTGTTGCGCTGGCGATAGGGATGGATGCGTTCCGGGTCGGTGGGACCGACAAGCGTCACGACGGGACGCTCTAATGCCACTGCCAGCGGGGACGAACCCGTATCGCCGCAGACATGAACCACGCTCCGCTTGATCACTGCCGCGAGCTGCTTGAGATTGGTGCGTCCGCAGAGATTGAAAAAAGTTTCAGTTGTAGCTTCGGTGACTTGGGCGGCGACGGCTTTGTCTGCCGTAACCAAGACCGAAGGCAAGCCGTGTTCGCGCTTCAATCGGTCAATCAATTCGGCATAGTGTGCGGCACTCCACTGCTTGATCACCTGCGCCGACGCCGGATTGATGGAGATAAAGGGCATATCGGGCGTCAAATTCGCCTCACTCAGCATTGCATCAACGGCGAATTGATCTTCCGGCGAGATATGAAACGGAAACGTGACCGTTTTGGGTTCCGCGCCCAAATAGTGCGCCACATCGAGATATTGATCCACGATATGAACGCTTTCGGGACGTTGGGGCAAGCGTCGCTCTACCAAACTCGCCGCCTCCCGCAGCCAGTGATACCCTAAACGTACCCGCGCCCCCGAACCCACCGCCACAATCGCACTTTTCGTCAAGCCCTGCAAATCTATTGCGAGATCGAAGTTTTTGGCTCTTGCCCGTTTTAATCGCCCGAAATAATCGCGCCGATACTCCGCCGATTTCAGTTTCGAGAGTTTTAGTTTGGGCAGAACGAGCAGGTCAGTGAGATACGGATTGCCTTCGAGAAGCGCGACAAACGGCTCCTCGACAGCCCATGTGATTTCGAGATGCGGATAGGCTTCTTTGAGTGCCGCCGAAACGGGCAGGGCGTGCAGAATATCGCCGAGCGCACTGAGTTTGATGATCAGCACGCGACGGATTTGACGCATATCGGGAACGGCAACGACGCTCATTCGTTCGCGTCCGAAGAGATGGAAGGAACGGAAGGGTTAGGTGCGGAGTTTTGGGCAAGCATTTCGCGGCGATAGGCGTTCGGTTTCATTTGCATTTGGCGTGCCGCTTCGTCGCCTCCCGTAAAAATCCCCGGCGATGCCTTCCAGCGGTCATGGAGCCAGAGCCATTGGGTCGGGTGTTTGCGGATTTGGGCTTCGATGCGGGCATTGACTTCGGTCATGATGGCTTCCGAATCGGCTTTTTTATTGCCGGTTGGTGCATAGGAATAGACCGGCTCGAAAATCAGGCGGAAACGATTGTCGGGCGTGCGGATGCACCAAGAGAATACGATTTTCGCGCCCGTTTTGAGATGAATAATCGCGGGTCCGTCGGCGGTTCCGGTGGGAATCCCGAAGAACGGTACAAAGATTTCCGCCGAATTCTGATCGGGTAGGAGAATAAGCAGCTCATTGCACTTGAGGCAGTTGAGAATGGCACGCGCCGAACCGCCGCGCAGAAAGACCTGCGCCCCATAACCTTCGCGTGAGTCACGGAGCAATTTTTCGGCTTCGGGATCGTTTGCGCGGCGGGCGACGACATTGAGCGGAATGTCATGCGTGCCGAGCCAACGCCCCAGCATCTCCCAATTGCCGAAATGCCCTGTGATCGTCAGGACGCCCTGCCCTGCCTCGAATGCCGCTTTGAGATGCTCCTCGCCCTCAACGGTGACGAGGCGATCCACTTCGGCACGAGACAGTTGCGGCAATTTGACAAACTCCGTGGCGACTTGCCCGAAATGCCGAAACACCGATTTCGCCATGACGATACGTTCTGCCTCAGACGTTTCGCTGCCATAAACTAATGCCAGATTCTTAACAGCGACGCGACGATAACGCCCCAATGCCAGATAGAGGAGCGAACCCAAAAACCTGCCGAACCCTTGCGCCATTCCCCACGGCATAATCCGAAGCGGCGTGACGATAAGGCGCAACCCGATGCGCCCGCCAAGACGCTCCCATCGTTTTCTGCGGGAAAGAGTATTTTGTTCTTCTCTTGTCGCGTCGTTATCCGCCATTCAGCAAACCCTGTACCGTTCCTAAAAATTCTGCTTCGTTCTCAATTTGCATTCGTACGGAAAGTGCCATTATCGGCAGATCACAGTCTGCGCCCGGAAACTTTACGGCGTCCTTTTCGGTGGTCACAATATCCGATACGCCGAGACCCTGCGCGTCTTTGCACGCCGTTTCCCATTCCGCCGCCGTGACCGCCTGATGATCACGAAAGGTATATGCAGCCTTGACTTCCGCGCCGAGTTCTGTGAGCAATGCCGTGAACCCCGCCGGATTGCCAATCGCCGAGAGTGCCGCCACCGAACGCCCCTCAAGCCAACCAAGTTTATACTGCGTTTTGTCGCGTAAATCGGTCAAACCCACCGGACTTAAATTTCCCTCATAAATGGGCGTATTCGATGCCAATTTTCGCGCCCGCTCTCGTGTTTGGGCAACCGTTTCCGGCGCGGTATGAACTGTTCCCGTCAGCAGTATTATACCTGCACGGCGCAAGTGCGATGGCGGTTCACGCAGTAAGCCACGCGGAAACGGATAGCCGTTATCGAACGGCTCTGCCGCATTGAGTAAGACGATGAGAACGTCCTTGTGCAACTGCCAAAACTGCATTCCATCGTCCAGAACAATGATATCGGGCTGAAACGTCTCATATGCCAATTTGCCCGTCACGCGCCGATCTTTGCCGACAACGACGGGAATATCGGGCAGAGTGTCCGCCAGCAGATATGCTTCATCGCCCGCCTGTTCCGCATTCAGCAATACGGTTTTGCCATCGGAGACAATCGCACAGCCATATTCATTTTTTCCGCCATAGCCTCGATTGAGAATGACAACGCGCTTGCCCTGTGCTGTGAGAAGTCGGCAGAGGGTCTGCGTTGTCGGGGTTTTGCCGGTTCCGCCCGTTGTCAAATTCCCGACGCAAATCACAGGGCAGGGGAGTCGGGTTTGCTTGCGAATGCCGAGCGCGTAGGGCAGCAGAAACAGTTTCAAGCCTGCGACATAGACAGAGGACAGACCCGCCAAAACGGTTCGTAATAAGGACGCAAGGAAGCCCTTTCGCTCATCCTTGATTATTGCAAGGAAATACGCCTCAGCATCCTTCATGCGACAATCCGGTTGTGTGTGAGTGTGCCGCGTTGTGCCGGTTCAGCAGGGCGACGATCTGATCGGCATAGCGAGCGGACACGCCTTTATTGGCGGCGATAAGGGCAAGGGCGCATTGCTCGATCTCCTGCAATTTCTGCGGATTTTGGAATAATGCCAGAATTTGTGCGGCAAGTTCGGAGCCGTTTTCGACCTGAAACCCGACTCCGGCATCCGTCGCCAATGCCACTTCGGAGCGAATCGTCGCGATATGGGTTCCGAAGAAAACCGGCTTGCCGTGCGCTAACGGCTGGAGCAAATTCTGACCGCCGCCTTTAACCACCGGCGCGAAACTGTTGCCGACAAAAGCGACTGTTGCAGCGGCATACACATTCGCCAATTCGCCCATGGTATCCAAAATGAGATGAGAAACCGGAGCGTCAGTATTCTCGATTTGCGAGCGGCGTACCGGCGATAATCCTGCCGCACGCATCGCAGTTTCCAACTCTTCGGCGCGGGGAATCTGGCGCGGCGCGACGATCAGGCACAACTCAGGAATGGACTGGCGCAGAGTCACATATGCCGCCAAAACCTCCGCCTCTTCTTCGGGACTGCGTGTACTTCCGGCAACAAAAACGGGGCTGTCGGCAGGAAGTTTGAGCGAACGCCGCAGCTCTCCGATTTGCTCCGGCGACAAGCGGACGATCTCCTGATCGAACTTGGAATTGCCCAAAACCGAAACGCGCCGTCCATCCGTCCCCTTGCCTAACACTCGAATCCGTTCGGCGTCGGTTTCAGACTGCATGAGAAAGCGATCCATGTGGCTCAGCATCCAGCGAAAGAAAAATCCGCCCGCTTTGGACGCCCTGCGATAATTCTTCTCGGAGATGCGCCCGTTGACCATTATCGTCGCCGTTCCGGCACGCTTGAGATCATGGAGCAAATTAGGCCACAATTCGCTTTCGAGGCTGACATAAAGCTGCGGCTGAATGAGACGCACGACACGCCGCGTCACCCAAAACAGATCGAACGGGGCATAGAATAGGGCGTCAACAAACGGCGTCGCTTGTTGCTCCGCCATCTCATGCCCGGCAGGAGTGAGAACCGAAAACACAATCTCAGCGTGCGGCAGCCGCGCCCGCAATTCGCGCAAAATCGGGACTGCCGCCACCACTTCGCCCGCCGACACCGCATGAACCCAGACACGCGGGCGTGTGCTTTTGCCAGAGTGTAGATTTTGTGGCAAATTCCCCCAGCGTTCACTCCATCCCGGACGCGATTTGCCCGAAAAGTAGCGTTGCACCAGATAGAGTGCGACGAGTGGCGAAAGCAGAAGGAGAAGGAAATTGTAGAGAAAATAGATCATGATAAGGATTTGGTTTTCTACTATGCTTCTTGCCTAAGTCGGGTAGAGATCACGTACCCGCCTCAAAAACAGATGTCCTGCGGACGGAATTCCCCTGCTTTTCGAGTGCGAAGCACGGCACGGCAGAACGAGACCTGCACGAGACATTCATTTCGCTGGACTAGGGCAAGAGGTCTATTATACCGCTATACCGCAGCGTTTCCCAAAAGCAGGAACTTTCACTTGTTTCGCCGAATAACGGGACAAATCACCTCATCCTCCCACTACTGTTAGAGAGTCTCAAGGATTAAACTGTTCCACCGCATTGTCGGGTACTGAAAGTACCCGCCTCGGTGTCCTTCGGACGAGCGTCCTGCCGGACGCAGATGGCAGCACCGGAACAATTTTTTTGTTGAGACTCACTTAGAGACGTGGGGAGAATCAATACCAGAGATTTCCCTCTCTCCACCTTTGGGGAGAACAATCCCAAGCCGAAACTCCCCCTCTCCTGCGAGGAACGAGCGAATCGGGAGAGGGGGTTGGGGGGTGAGGTAAGGAGTCCATCAATGCACCCGCTCGAAACCGCCGTAACGACTTATCTCAAAGAGATTCGCGACCAGCGCAAACTCACCAACACCACCGATGAACTCTCGTATCGTGATTATTTGGGCAAACTTCTCCGCGAAACTGCAAAAGTCCTCAACCGCAACGCCGATTTTACCGGAGAAGCCAAAAAACTTGTCGTCGGAAAACCAGACTATGAGGTGACACGGGGCGCGGCGATCATCGGCTATATCGAAGCGGAATCGATCAATTACAATCTCGCCGCTCTCAAAGGTCACGCCAAAGAGCAGAATCAGCGTTTCCGCGACAATCTGCACAATTTCCTGCTGACCAACCATCTCGAATGGCGGCTGTTTTGTGATGGCGAGCAGGTCGTGGTGATGAAACTGCCGGAGCCGCCCGAAAGCGGAACTGTTTCTGTCTCCGTCGGAGTGTTGGAGGAGTTTCAGAGTCTGCTGGAACGCTTCCTCGATACCGCAACGCCCGTTGCTATGACGCCGGAACAGATCGCCCGGCAATTGGCGTCCCGCGCCCGCGAACTGCGGCATACGGCGGATTTTCTGCTGCTGTACGCCGAAAGCCCGCTGGCGACAATCTGGAACGCTTATCGAGAGACACTGTTCGCGGACATCAACAAAGACGAGTTCGCCAACGTCTACGCGCAGACCCTTGTTTATGGATTGTTCCTCGCTTGGCACAAATACGACAGAACCGATTCCAATCCGTTCACTCGCCAAGCCGCCCTCGATACCCTGCCCGCGTCGGTTCCGATCATTCAGAAACTTCTCAGGCATTCGGCGAACTATGATTTGCCGGAGGAATTAGTCTGGATCGTAAACGGTGTCTGTTCCGATCTCGATGTCGCCAACAAAGACAGCATTCTCAAGCCATTCAAGGACGGACGCGACCCGATTTTCCACTTCTACGAGACGTTTCTTGCCGCGTATGACAAGACTCAGCGCGAACGGCGCGGCGTCTACTATACGCCCGATTCGGTAGTAGAGTTTATCGTTCGCGCCACTGATGATCTGCTCAAAGACCCCGTGACCTTCGATAAACAGGAAGGGCTTGCCGACAAAACCGTGAAACTCCTCGACCCCGCCACCGGAACCGGAACCTTTCTGGCGCACGCCTACAAGCACGTTTACGACGGAATGACTCTCTCAGGCGGCAGAGGAATCTGGTCTGACCGCGCCCGCACCCATCTGCTGCAAAACTTTTACGGCATCGAACTGCTTCCTTCGGCATATACCATCGCGCATATCAAACTCAGCGTATTTTTGACGGAGCGCGACGTAAAATTGCAGCCCAAAGACCGCATTCCCGTGTATCTGGCAAACAGTTTGGAGACGATTCGCACGGAGGAGCGCAATCTGCCGTTGGTTCTGGAATTGTCGCAGGAGAAGAACGCGGCGGTCGGCATCACGCAGACGCAGAATATTCTCGTGGTGATGGGCAATCCGCCCTATTCCGGTCACAGTGCCAATCCCTCCAAAAACAAAGATGGCAGCCTGACCTCTATCGGCAAACTGGTTCAGGACTATTACTTTGTGGATGGCAAACCGCTCGGCGAGAAGAACCCGAAATGGCTGCAAGACGATTATGTGAAGTTTTTGCGATTCGCGCAGGACATCGTGGACAGGAACGGGCAGGGAATAGTCGGCTTTGTGACCAATCACGGCTATCTGGACAACCCGACGTTTCGCGGAATGCGCCGCAGTCTCATGCAGTCGTTCGACGCGCTGTACCTTCTGGATTTGCACGGCAACAGCAAGAAAAAGGAGCGTGCGCCGGACGGGAGCAAAGATGAGAATGTTTTCGATATTCAGCAGGGCGTCGCGATCTGCCTCTTGATCAAGCACCCAAATCTTGCGGCACAGGGCAAAACTCTCAAGCACGGCGACCTATGGGGCTTGCGCGAGGCAAAATATGAAGCCTTGAATTCAATGGGTTTAGAGGACGTTGTTTGGACAGACATAACGCCAACCGCTCCGCATTATCTCCTCAAGCCGGAAGACAATACCTTGCTTGAGGAGTATAACGCCGGTTGGAGCGTGCCTGATATTTTTCCTACTCATAGCACGGGAATCACTACAGCCCGTGATAATCTTTCGATCCATTGGACTGCAAAAGAGATTTTTGATGTCGTAAAGGATTTTGCTTCTTTATCTGAAGCTGAGGCACGAATCAAATATAAACTTACAGAAGATGCTCGCGATTGGAAAGTCCCACTGGCTCAAAAAGACCTTAAAGAGAGTGGTTTGAAATATGACAATATTGTTCCTGTCATCTACAAACCGTTTGATATTCGCTACACATATTACACAGGCGTATCGCGTGGTTTTCACTGTATGCCGCGCGGCGAGGTCATTTCTCATCTGCACGTCGAAAAATTCAAGAATCTGTGTCTTGTCTTTTCACGAGGCGCGACTGCCGGACAACTTTACGAGCATATTTTCTGTACTCGGTATGCTATGCTTGTCCGTGCCTTCCCTGATGCGGCTTGTGTGGCATATCTCGCTCCTCTGTATCGCTACGATGCAAATGGAACACTCTACGGGCATAAGCACGCCAATATCGCCCCTGCGTTCCTCAAGGCGTTGCAGGAACGAATCGGCAGTGACCCCGCGCCTGAAGCGATCTTCCAATATGCGTATGCCGTTTTCCATGCTCCGACCTATCGCCAACGCTACGCCGCTTTCCTCAAAATTGACTTTCCGCGTCTGCCGCTTCCGCATGATCTCACGGCGTTCGAGACGCTGGCGGCGTTGGGCGCGAAACTGGTCGCCCTGCATCTCTTGGAGGCTCCGAGTCTTAACCGCCCCGGCATCTCATTTCCTGTCGGCGGCGATCACCGTGTCCAAAAACTCCGCGCCACTGACCGCTATCTGCCGCCCTCTGCATTGGCTTTGGAGGGAGATAACCTCAGCGGGCGGGTCAAACTCAATGCCACCGAATATTTCGAGAACGTCCCACTCGAAGCGTGGGAGTTTCGTGTCGGCGGGTATCAGCCCGCCTACAAATGGCTTGATGACCGCGCTGATCGCTTTCTCACCGACGACGAAATCATTCACTATATGCGGATGCTTGCTGCGATGCGCGAGACCGCCGCGTTGTTGCCGGAAGTGGACGCGGCGTTTACCTCACCCCCCAGCCCCCTCTCCTGACCGCTCGTTCCTCACTATGAGAGGGGGAGTCTCAGATTTGGGCATTGATTCCCAATCTTGAGGGAGTATCAGACTGGAGTATTGACTCCCCTCTCCCAAGGAGCCTCGGCGACTGGTCGGGAGAGGGGTCGGGGGTGAGGGAGAGCGCAGTGATTGCCTTACCTGTTCCTCATTTGCATTGTTGGGGTGAGGGAGAGCGCAGTGATTGCCTTACCTGTTCCTCATTTGCATTGTTGGG
>CAZPZP010000005.1:0-13025 GCA_964591025.1 uncultured Chthonomonadaceae bacterium | reverse complement strand
GGGGTGAGGGAGAGCGCAGTGATTGCCTTACCTGTTCCTCATTTGCATTGTTGGGGTGAGGGAGAGCGCAATGATTACCTTGCCCTATTCCTCGTTTGCATTATTGGGGATGAGGGAGAGTACAGTGATTGAGAAATGGGCGCGGAGGGTAATCATGAATTCACGACGAGTCATCAAACTACAGCACGTTACCGGGGGAAAACGAACAGCGTCACGCCAACTGCGACAGTCCCAAACCGAAGCAGAAGCAGTTTTATGGAGCCGTCTCCGAAATTCCGCGTTAGGCGTGAAGTTTCGGCGTCAGCAGGTGATGCAGGGATTCATCGTAGATTTCTATTGCGACTCGGCAGGGTTAATCGTCGAAGCAGACGGCGGCGTTCATCTCGAAAATCCCGAAAATGACCGCGAGCGCAATGCCATTCTTACAGCGAAGGGCTTTCGAATCCTGCGCTTCACCAACGCAGAAATTCTTACCGAAACGGACCGCGTTCTGGAAGAAATACGCCGAGCAATCACCTCACCCCCAGCCTCCTCTCCTGACCAGTCGCAAACTCCTTAGGAGAGGGGGAGTCGTAGGACTGGAGTCGTTCCTCACTATGAGAGGGGGAGTCGTAGGTTGTGGGTTCTTTCTCCCCTCTCCTCCGAAGAATGAGGGAATCGGGAGAGGGGCTGGGGGTGAGGTCACAACGTCTGACGCTCTTTTACTTGCAAATAGCGATTGACCAGATCGGCGGAAAGTTTCTCGGCGGGAGAATCCACCACCAAAACCCCGCGCTGAGACAGCATCGCCATTGCCTTGTGCCTGTCATCCAAAACCTGCATCGCAACCGCCTTTTCATACGCCGATTCGGGCGTGACAACGCTTTGCTCGGAGGCACGAAGCAGTTTCGTATCGAGCAGAGTCACCGCCGCAACCAGATGCAGGGGCTGTAATGCCGCCAGTTCCGAAATCGTCAGGCGCGACGAATCAGCGTCCCACAAATCCGTAAACGTCACCACCAGCGAACGCCGCCGCCACCGCGCCCGCAGATACGCCATCGCCCCCGCATAATCCGGTTCCGCCAGTGTCGCCTTCACATTATAAAGGGCTTCCATAATCGCGAAAACCTGAGTGCGTCCTTTGCGCGGCGGCAAGTAGGTCTGCACCTGATCCGAAAATACCAGCAGCCCCACCTTGTCCTCCGTCTGTGTCGCCACATACGCCAAAAGCAACGCAGCATTCAAGGCGTATTCGATTTTCTGTACGCCGTCAATCTCCGCCAGCATTGTCCGTCCCGCATCAATCACCAGAATAATGTTCTGTGAACGCTCGACCTCATATTGCCGTGCCACCAGTTTGCCGCGCCGCGCACTCGCCTTCCAATCAATTCGCCGCATCTCATCATCGGGCATATAATCGCGCAGACTCTCGAATTCCCGCCCCGCTCCTTGCAAACGCGCCGCTCGAATTCCCGCTTGTTGCAGCCGCCCTTTGCGTGCCATCAGGGCGAATTTTGCAATCTCGGCAAGGTTGGGGTAGACCCGAATCGGCTGAGCGAGCGGCTTCCGCACCACGCGCTGAACCATCCCCAGCCGTCCCCGCACCCGCAAATAAACATCGCCAAACGCAAAATCGCCCCGTTCGCTCGGCGTCAGATGATACACAGCCGCATGACGCGCCTGACCCGCCACTCCGAACCGAAACGGCGTTTCCAGCAAATCTGAAGCGATGCCGTCCGGCGGAGTTTCATGCAGTTCAAGAGAAACAGGCGTCGTCGCCAAATTTCTCACCCGCAATCGCACCTCATTTGTTGTCGTGAGAGAGAGACGTTCCGGCGCGACCCGCTCCACTTCAAGGGTATCGGAGGCAGGAAGCAGAAAATAGTCGGCGAGCGCGAGGACAATCAGCACGCCGTACCATAAATAAGTCAGCGCAAGAAAAAACGACGCGACCCCCGCAAACAGCAGTGGCAATGCCCCAAGCGCGAACAAAATCAGCCAGCGGCGCGTGAAAGTCATGCGTACTCCTCACTCTCTGGTTCACCCTGAACCATGCGAATCGGCGGCTCATCTGCGACAACAATCGTATCACCAACGCGGATTTTGCGCCCACGCCGCGTGTCGGGTTCGCCGTTGATATACACCGTCGCTTCCTCCAAAAAGAACTTGACGCCGCCGCCCGTATCCGACAATCCCAACGCCTTGATCAGTTGTCCCAGCGTGATAAATTCACCCTGTATCGCGAATTCCTGTTCCATAATGCCTAATGTCTATTCTCTCCCTTGAAAAAAGAGGAATAATTCCTCTCTATGATGAATTGGCATATCACTCGAAAGAGATCGGGTTTTAGATTGCCCATTATAGAAGATGCACGCCGCATTGTAAAGACATCGCCGAATATCCGCCTTTTGAGTGCGAAGCACGGCACGGCGGAACGCCCCTATCAGAGAAATTCATTTCGCTGTGGAGCTGTGTCTGCCTTGCCCAACGACCCAATGACCCACCGACCCAAGGAGCCAAAAGACGTGTCGCCTATCGTTCAGATTTCGCTCGACCTTACCAATATCGAAGAAGCCCTTGAGACTGCCGCGCTCGCCATGCGTGCCGGAGTCGATTGGCTCGAAGCCGGAACCCCGCTCATTCTCGCCGAAGGCTTGCATGGCGTGCGGGCGTTGCGGGCAAATTTCCCTGACACTCCGATTGTCGCCGACCTCAAAACCATGGACGGAGGCTACCTCGAAGCCGAAATGATGGCAAAGGCGGGCGCAACTCACGTCGTCGTGATGGCGCGGGCGCATCCGGCAACTATCAAGCAAGTCGTTCAAGCGGGCAAAGATTACGGCATCGCCGTCATGGGCGACAATCTCGGCTGTCCCGACATGGTAGACGGCGCGAAAATGCTGGAGGATTTGGGCTGCGATTATGTCATTCACCATATCGGCTACGATGAACGCCGCGACCCCGAAGTTCAGGCACGATATGGCGGCAGAATGCCCTCGCCGCTCGATGTGCTTGCCGAAGTGGTTCAAGCCGTTTCCGTTCCGGTGCAAGCCGTCGGCGGATTGAGCATCGAACAAGCCATCGCCTGCCCAAGATATGGTGCCCCACTCGTGGTTCTCGGTGCGCCCCTAACGGTAGACGCCGACTCGTTTAAGACCGCATCGGGCGACCTCGAAAGCGTCCTGCGGGAAATCTGCCGCCGTATCCGCGCAGAGTAACGATTCCCGTGTCACATAGCGTAAACAAAGAAAACAGAGACGGCGCAATCGCTCGGCAGAATAGGGAAGGAATTCGCCGTTGGTATGTGGAAACAACGGAACCATGAGACTATCGTTCTACCGAGTGGAGAAACGCAGTGTCCGAGACATCTGGTGAGAGTGAGCCTCCCATCCGTGAGTTTGCAGATCGGGGAACGCTCTGGCTTCTCGAAGCACCGGAGAACTTACGCGGTCTGGTCGCTTTGGTGGCAGAGAGTCTTGCCGATAAACTGGATTTCTCTCGTGCCGAGCGGGTCAATCGTTCGTTCATTCCCGACAATCTCCAAAAGCAGGAAGCCGACATCTTATATCGGGTTCCGTATCGGGACAGCAAGGGCGAAGTATGGGTCTATGTGCTGCTGGAACATCAATCCAAACCCGACAAAACCATGGGACTGCGATTGCTGTCTTATATGGTGGAGTTATGGCGGGCGCAGATGCGGCAGTACCAAGACGACAAAGTTCCTGGCTCAAAATGGCAGTTACTGCCAATTATCCCGATAGTATTCTACACAGGCAAACGAAAATGGAAAAGCGGGATAGACCTCAAAGCGATGATGCAAGTTCCGGCAGAGTTAGAGCGATTTGTCCCGACATGGGACACACTATTTCTAAATGTGCAGGAGACGCCAAGCGAGCAGTTGGCACAGGCACAGTCGGCGATGGCTCAAGTCCTTCGGGTACTACAAGTCGCCGATGCTCCGAAAGCGGAACTGGAGCGGGTACTGAATGAGGCAGTTGCTGCATTGTCCTTGCTCTTCGAGAAGTCATCGCCAGAATGGAAACGTGCCTTGCAGTATTTCTTTCTGCTGCTGCATCACAAACGCGAACCCGATGATGAAGAGGCGTTGCGAGAAGAATTGATAGAGGCAGTAGATCGTATCTTGGAAAACAAGGAGGGCGAGGAAGTGGCACGAACCAGCGCACAGATTTTGATGGCTCAGGGTCGAAAAGAAGGACTCAAGGAAGGCAGACAAGAAGGCAAGCAAGAAGGCAGACTGGAAGGAAAGCAAGAAGGTCTGCATGAAGGCAAAATCGCAGGACGCAAAGAGGGATTGGAAGAAGGACGCATCGTAATGCTGTTGGCACAAATGGAGTTTAAGTTCGGTACACTGTCAGGTGAGCAAAAAGAGAAAGTCAAGCACCTCTCCTCTCTTGAAACAGAAACTGTAGGTCTACGGCTTCTCAATGCTCAAACGTGGAGCGACTTGGAATTGAACTGATTGGAAAGATTAGTCTATGTCCGACTCATGGGAATATAAACCCAGTTTGCGCCGATTTCTTTCACGCGGCGAAGCCCTGACTCTGATTGGGATGCTTCTTGCCGTCATCAGTTTGTTTCTCGTTTGGAAACAGACCAACGCGGGTGACCTCAACATCCCGATACCGGCGATGATTCAGTTGGTGACAACACAGCGCGGCATCGATCTGAGCGTGCGTTTTCCGCTCTTGCTGTGTGCGACGGGAGCCTGTGCAACACTGCTCACACTCCAAACGGCGCAAAATCGGCTGACGCTTTTGGTGCTTCAATTGACCTTCAGTATCGCCGTCTGCGTCATGGCTTTGTCGTATCTTGCGCCGCGTCCCGGTGTCATCACGGCACTGCTCGGCGGCGGACTATTGATTTTCGGGGCGATTGATCGCTGGAATGCGGGGAACAATTCCGCCCCCGTTTCGTAACTCAGTGGTGACAAACCCTGTGTCATTTCAGGGGCGTTTTTTGTGTAAAGATCAGATTCGGGAAAGGAAAAACATAATGAAAAGTTTCATTCGTACATTTGCTATGGGCGCAGTTCTCTCCCTAAGCGTGATGTCGGCAACTGTTGCTCGTGCTGACGAAAAAGGAGAGAAAATTCTCCGAAAAGCATTCGGCAAATTATTTGCCTCCAAATCAATGAGCGCGGACATTACCCAAATAATTGCGGGCGAAGGTCTCGCGGAAAGCATCGTCCTTCAAGGCACAATCGCCGTCCTTAAACCCAACTATTTACGTATCGAACTCAAGGGCGAGGAACAGTTTGCCGCTCTTAATTTTGTCTTCGTCTCCGATGGCAAAAACTATTTCGACTATAGCAGTTCAACGAAACAATACGGCAAAACAAAGGTCTCGCTGACGCCTACGGAATTTATCGGAATGTGGGAAGGCGAAGTTGATGCGTTCTTCGGGGGTGAAAAAAATGCCCTCAAAGTTCAAGCCGACTATGAAGGCGAAGAACTCTACAATAAAATTCCGTGCGAAGTCGTCAAGACCGAATCCAAAGGGCAGAACAATGTAACACGCACGATCACCTATACCATCGGCAAAAAAGACAGCATGATCTATAAGGCGGTTTTCCCGGCAGGAAGCCCCGAAGAATCCGCGATTTTACACACCAATACCTTGACCAATATCAAGCTGATGGCGACCAAAACGCCCGCCGATTTCACCTACAAGCCGCCGACCGGAGCCACTCTGCGAAAGCCTCCGCCTCCGCCGCTTGACCGCGCTGAGACCAAGCCGCCACTGCGCCGCCCGCGTCTTGCCCGACGCTAAACCTGCTGTGTGCCGAAGGCAGAGATGCCTCGGCACGTTGTACACGGCAATATCTATCATAAGCCTGAACATCATCATCGCCTAACACGGGGGTTGCCTGAATGAAAGCTGTTATTATGGCAGGCGGCGAGGGAACGCGGTTGCGCCCGCTCACTTCCCAACGCCCAAAGCCGCTCACACCAGCACTGAATATGCCCATTATGGAGCATATTATTCTTCTGTTGAAACAACATGGGATTACCGACATCATTGTCACTTTGCATTACCTTGCCGATGAAATTGAAGGCTATTTCGGCGACGGCACGGAATGGGGAGTCAATATTTCCTACTCTGTGGAAGATACGCCGCTTGGAACCGCTGGAAGTGTCAAGCAAGCCGCCGAACTTCTCAAAGACGACACCTTCCTCATTATCAGCGGCGACGCCCTCACCGACATAGACCTCGATAAAGCGATCAAATTCCATCGTGAAAAGGGCAGCATGGCGACTATTGTCCTCTCTCATGTTCCCAATCCACTGGAATTCGGTGTTGTGATAACGGACGATGGGGGGCGCATTCGCCGCTTCCTTGAGAAGCCTTCTTGGGGCGAAGTTTTCTCCGATACCGTCAATACCGGAATGTATATTCTGGAACCGGCTATTCTCGAATATATGCAAATGGGCGGAAATTACGACTGGAGCCAGCACATTTTCCCGCAAATGCTGGCGGAAGAGAAGCCGCTTTATGGTTACATAATGACCGAGGATTATTGGTGCGATGTCGGCAACCTTCAACAGTACCGCGAAGCCCAGTATACGGTGATGGATGAGCAGACCCGCGTCAAAATCGGGCGCGATGCCGAGAGGCAAGGCGAAGGCATTTGGGTAGGGGACGGATGCGAGATTGACCCGACGGCACAGATCAATTACCCTGTCGTCATCGGCAAAAACTGCAAAATCAAGGCGCACGCTGTCGTCGGTCCATATTCCGTTTTAGGCGACAACTGTATTGTAGAAGAGAAGGCGTCTATTCATCGGTGCATCCTGTGGGACAATGTCTATGTCGGTGTCGAAACCCGCTTGACCGCGTGTACCATCTGCGCCCATACAACAATCAAGCAAAACTGTGTCATTCAAGAGGGTGCGGTCATCGGAGATCGGTGTCGGATCGAGAACGACTGCACGATCCGCACTCAAATCAAATTGTGGCCCGACAAAATCATCGAGGCGGGCAGTACCGTTACGATGAGCCTGATTTGGGGGCAGAAGTGGGCGGGGTCGCTGTTCCGCGGTCAGGGCGTGATGGGTGTCGCCAACATCGAATTGACGCCGGATTTCGCCTGTAAGTTGGGCGCGAGTTTCGGCGGCTATCTCAAGCGCGGCGCAACTGTTATTACGAGCCGGGACAGCGGTCCCGTTGCCCGTATGATGAAACGCGCCATGATTTCCGGTTTGCTTTCCGTTGGCGTCAACGTCTTGGATTATCGCTCGATGCCTCTGCCAATTGTACGGCACGGAATTCGCGGTTCTCAAGCCGTCGGTGGCGTGCATATTCGGCTTGCCCCGAACAACCCCAAAATGCTCCTCATTGAGTTTTTCGACGCGCAAGGAACCTATCTGTCCAAAAATGCCGAGCGCAAGGTCGAGACAATTTTCTTCCGTGAAGATTTCCGGCGCGTGGATGCTGAACAGGTCGGTTCGCTGGACTTTCCGGGACGCAGTATCGAGCAATACAGCGAGGATTATTTCCATCATATCCAAATTGACGAAGTGAAATCGCGTCGCCTGAAAATCGTCGCGGACTTCGCCTTCGGACGCCTTGCCGGAGTGTTTCCTGCGATGTTGGGGCGCATGGGTTGCGACTTGATCGCCCTCAATGCCTATCCCGACGTGCAGAAAACGCCAAAAACGCTGGAAGCCCGCGCCGCGCTGCTCCCGAATCTGTCGCAAATTGTGACGACGCTCAATGCCGATATGGGAGTTTTATTCGAGGCAGACGGCGAGCGCATGACGGTCGTTGATGAGGACGGTGCAGTAATTGCAGGAGACAAACTTCTTGCACTCATGGCGGTACTGAAAGCGCGAACCCGCCCGAATGCCAAAATCGCGGTTCCGATCACCGCGTCGCGTATTATCGAACCGTTGGTCTCTCTGCACGGCGCAACCGTGACGCGCACCAAAACCGATCCCCGTGATCTGATGACGGTTTCCATGGGCGATCCCAACACCGCAGAGACGGTCAACTTTGCCGGTGACGATACGGGCGGCTTCATTTTCAGCGACTTCCAGCCGAGTTATGACGCAATGTTCGCCTTTGGCAAACTTCTTGAAATGCTCGCCATCACCGACTTCAAGCTCTCCGATATTGCGTCGCAGCTTCCAACCTCTTCGGTGGTGCGTGCGTTGGTGCGCTGTCCGTGGGAAATCAAGGGGCGGATTATGCGCGTCCTGACAAAAGAGACTGAGGGGCAGCACGTCGAACTTGTGGACGGCATCAAAATCTATCGCGGCGAGAACTGGGTTCTGGTGCTTCCCGATGCTTCCGAGCCATTTTTCCATGTCTACGCGGAAGGTTCCGACACGGAATCGACACACGGCTTGCTGTGCGAGTTCGTTGAGAAAATCGAGTACCTTCGAGGCTGAAATAAGAACCACGGAGTTCACGAAGAATACGGAGAATTCCGTAAAAAAGACTGTAGTTTAGCGATATGCGCGTGGGATTTCGTTCGCGCTCTTTCTCATCGTTTTGTTTTCTGCGGCTTTAGCCTCCTCTTGAAGTGGCAAAAAATGCCTCACGAGAAGCAGACTGCCGTTTCTGCTGGGAAAGCGTCAGATACGACAGCGGCTTACGCCATCCGCCGTAGTCCTCGCTCGGCAGGGTGTTCCAGACGCAGACCGGGTACTGAAAGTCTCGTCGTTACCCATAAGTCGGTAATTTAGGGAACTGTCGCAATTTAATGCGTCAGTCCCTATCTCAAACCACTTATTCCAAAATACGCGCCTCTACGAACAGAGGAAGAATCACATTGTCAATATTTAGCATTGGCTATCATCAATGAGATGTATACAACGACGATCCCGGCAACAAAGTACAAGCGTCTTTCAGACGCGAATACGTTCCAGTTTGGGGGCAGTGCGCGTCTGAAAGACGCTTGTTTTTCCAGACGGGGGTTTTCAACCTCCGGCACAAGCCACCGCGTAAGGTGAACCTGTAGGTCTTGCGTAGTTTGAGAAGCCCCGTGATTTATCACTGGGGAGTTGTCACTTTCTTATTCTTGATCATCCTGTCAATATAGTCAGCGGTGCGTATCCAAGTGGTTTCGTCGAGTCTGCTTCCCCCACCGGCGCGAAAGATACTCCAGACATCCACAACATAAACAGGCTCTTTGCGGATCGTCGCATCGAACATCTGCCCCAGCGTCAGCGGGTCGGCAATGGGTTCGCCGCCCCAGTTTTGCGTCCAATGCAGAACGACGGCTTCGGTTCCATGCCCCACAATGCGCTCGTAAAGATGAACAGGAAGTTCTTCGCCGTCACGGGGAATGACGTTTCTCTGGTTTTCGCGCATTCGCCCATCGCTGTCAAGCAGATACTGATACGGCGCACGGAAGGAGTTCAATGTTTCCGCCCGTGTGATGCTGACATAGATCGGCGCGGCACCGGGTCGGGTGTAGAGGCGATAGACCGAACGAGCATGATCGCGCTCACGATTTTCAAGCGGCGTGAGAACGACCTGTCCCTCCGATTGATTCGCTTTATCGGGAGGCATCGGATTGGGATGCGCCGCCATTTTGCTCCGCGCCGCCATCTGCAATCCCACTCCCAAAACTGCTGTGACCGCCAGCAACGCTAACGACCTCGTACCCACTCGTGATATGTTCGACACTGAAAACCTCGCAGTACAAAACTCATGATCCACCAGCCGAGAAACGGCAAAGCGATTCGGGAAATCAAAGCAAAAACATTTGTCCATTCGCGCCCGTCGAGCGTATCGCCCAATTTCGCGCCGAGAAATCCAACAATCGTCAGGCGAACCGCGATCAGCATCAAGAAAATCGCCAATCCTATCAGCCACGTCAGCAGTTTCCGTGCAAAGCCCGCCTCAATCAGCGACAGATACCACAGTACACCGACCATAAAGACGAGAAGTTCCGGGTAGCCCATGCCGGTTCGCCCTGCATAGATTTCATAAAGGAGTTGTTTTTGCTCCTCATTGGCGAAAATCTGAATGGGAGTGCCTTCGGGCAGCACTTCCGTTTGCAGACCGAGTGCTGCCAGCAAACTCGTCGTGATCCTGAACGTCATCGGCGTAATGCGCTTGGAGATGAAATCGAGTAGGAAGCCGGGAAGCGGAGTCATCAAGCACAGAAACGAGAGAGGAAACGCCATGACACGCAGCAACTGCGTGCCGAAGCGATAGCCGAGATAGGCAGTCAAAAAGCCGACGAATGCCAGTGCGGTCAGCATCGGTTCGCCCGACCACAACGCCAACAGCGTGAATGGAACCGCCAGAAACAGTGTCCAACGAAGGCGTTTCGGCTCCTCATGGCGTTCCTCAGTCAGCCAGCGCATCACCGATTTTTCCGTGAACTGTTCGTTAAGCCAATCGAGTTCGGGAATCACCAGACGCCAGCGAGCCAGCCACATCCACGCCAAAACAAGCGGAATGACAATCAGTCCGTAAAGTTGCAGCGAGTCAGGCAGTGTCCAGCGCAACGCCCACCACCACAAATGCGGCAGAAACATCACGGCGAACAGAACAATGGTGACGATCAACTCGATGCGAACGCCGGGATTTGTCAGCAAACGGCGCAACCGCACCGGCGCATACTCGAATGGCTCGTTATAGGCTAAAGGCGCGGGGGGCGCGGCGTCCTCTTTCGACTCGAAAATATCGTCCAACTACAGTTTTACTCCTGATTTTTGCCATATTGCACGCTCGTTCATCAGATTCTGCGCGAACTCCATCAGCCGCTTTTCCGCCGCTTCGGGGCTGTCCATCGGCGTAGAAAGTCGCACGAAGTAAGCAGGATTCTCGGACGGACCGCGCAATTTCATCATGACCCGTGCCATGATCGTCGAGCTGCCGATCATCTGCACGCCGTCATAACCATAGAGAACCATCTCCTTGATGTCGCCTTGTGTGACGGTCATGAGGTTGAAGGTGAACGATTTTGGCGACGGCTGCCCGACCTTGATTTCGCGCCGCTCGACATTGCCAAGCGTAAATCCGCTTCCAACAAAGCAGCGTTCGGGCGTGTGCATATCGTTGGGATCGCGACTGCCGATAATGACGACGGCAACCGAAGGCGATGCAGGTAATTTGTATTCAATGGTGTCGATGCGGGCGTTCGGCAGAATCCCCGCCGTGCCTTTATCTTCGGGGTAGGGGGTTCCCTTCCACCCGTGATAATCGAGCGACAACCCCGTAGACGGCGGCTTGGTAAAGACGCGCCCTTTGGCGGACTGCTGCGCCCCGAAGGTCAATATCGCACCGATGCCCAACAGGGCAATTAAAGCGTAATCTCGTCGGAAAGGCGATGACATTTGAGTTCCTGTGCTATGAAATAGAGAACGGCGAAACCGACCATCACGGTAACAAGCCCGCCATAATCGTGAACCGCTTCTCCGGCTTTGTGTCCGTACATATCGCCCGCAAGCCCCGTAATCGCCACGCGAAACGCATTGACGACCATCGAAATCGGCAGGGTCAGCGCGACCATGAGAATCTTTTTCCAGACGGGCGCGGCGACGATGTACATATAGTAGGTGGTAAGAATGAACAGCGGCAGAACGATGGTCAACCCGCTGCACGGCGCAACCACATCGAGCGTATAGTTCGCCATATGGATTCGGGTTCCCTGCACGGTAATATCGCCAAGCGGCTGGAGTAGAAGAGCCGCCCACTTGACGGAAATCCCTTGCAGGGGAAACGTGATGACATTGAGCAGTTCATGCGGCAACGGGATCATCGTCGTTAAAAATGCCAATGGAAACCATAAAGTGCGGGCAACAGAAGCCCCATAGCGTCCCAAAACCAGCCCGACAATCGCCAGTACAAACCCGACGCCCGAAATTGTGACGGTGTTCATCAGGGTTCCGAAGAATAGCAGTCCGATCCCCACTGCTAAGACAACCTGCCCACCGAAAGAGCCGCGAATCGGAACCCCTTCAAGGCGTCCGCGCAGCATCCACGCCATAAACAGCGCGGCAGGCAGAATCAGCAGGGCATACGATTGCGGAGCCTCTTCGGCAGTCCAAATCGTCCACACCCCTTGAAAAAATGGCACGCACATCAGCGCGAACACGCCGAGTATCGCCCAGTCTATCGGCTTGAGGCGTTTCCAGAGCGCGACTTCGGGCGGGGCTTTGGTTGTTGGTATCTCTTGCCTAGTCTCCGGCGCGTCCACAGAAGAGAGAGGCGCGTTGAGTGTATCCATGTCCATAACGTGAACGACTACCTTGCTTGACGTGGCGGAGGCGATTCCGCCACAGATTTGATAACGTGAAAATTCTCTCACTTCACGCAACTATACGGACGAGTCGCCGGACTCTGTGCCGAGCCGACCTCGCTCATCCGAAATTTTTCATGCAGAATCTATGCCATCGTGTCACATAGCAGAAAGGGATAAGAATAAAACAAGGAAAAGCAGGATTATCTGGTGAATAGTCTGCTTATGAAAAAGCACTCTTCTCAGGCGCAATCTCTTGCCGCCGAAGTTCATCCCGACCATGACCGGCTCTTTAAGGAGCTCCTCACCAACCTGTTCATCGAATTTCTCGAACTCTTCGCCCCGCAGATTGCCGCCGCCATTGAGAGAGACAGTATCGAGTTCATCGACAAAGAAATCTTCTCCGAGTTTGTCTGGACGCAGGAATATGCGGTGGATGTTCTCGCCAAAGTCAGAATTGCCGGACAGGAACGCTTTATCCTCATTCATATCGAAAACCAGTCGAAGAAAGAAGCCGGGTTTGCCAAGCGAATGTTCGATTACTTCGCTCTCATTCGCGCCAAGTTCGGACTGCCGATTTATCCGATTGTCATTTTATCCTACGATACGCCCAAGAAAATCGAGCGTCATGTCTATATCGAGAAAGAGTTCGGCATGGAAGTGGTTCGGTATCAGTTTCAAGCCATTCAACTCAACCGCCTGAAATGGCAGGATTATGTGGGCAGCAACAACCCCATCGCGACGGCGTTGATGACCAAAATGCAGGTGGAGTTAGAAGACCATGCCACGGTTCGGCGGGGATTTTACGAGTTGTTTGCGACGGGCA
>CAZPZP010000004.1:0-22025 GCA_964591025.1 uncultured Chthonomonadaceae bacterium | reverse complement strand
GGCAAACTCTATATTCCGCTCCAAAATGGGCATTTTTATATCGTGCGCCCGAAAGCCGACGGCGCGGAACTGCTCAGTGATGTTCAGTTGGCAGGGCGTGCTATCGGTGCGCCGGCAGTATCCAATGGCAAGGTTTATGTGTTCACCACCGAAAAACTCTACTGTTTCGGAACCAAGAACAAAGCCGCCGCACTTCCCGCACCGACGATGGAAAAATACCCGAAGGCGGGCGAAACCGTTGCGCTTCAGATTGTTCCCGCCGAAGTGCTACTGCGTCCCGGACAGAAAGCGACTTTCAGTATTCGCGGCATTGATGCAAACGGCTTCCCGACACAGAATTTCGATGTCAAACAGGCGAAATGGGAATCGTATATTCCGCCGACTGCTCGCGTCAAATCCACGCTGAACGGCGCATTCAATGACAAGAGCGAACTGGTTGCCGGTGCAGAACAAAATCCCTCGGCGGGTGCGTTTCAGGCGACTATTGGCAATTTCAAAGGAACAATACGCGGGCGCGTTCTCCCTGCTCTGCCCTACACCGAAAACTTCGAGGCGTTCACTCCGGCTGAAATGGCTCCCGATGGCGGCAAATACGCTTATCCGCCGCTCCCATGGATTGGGGCGAGGTTCAAGTTCGATATTCGCGAGTTGGATGGCAACAAGGTTTTCGCCAAAACCCTCGATAATATCTTTTTTCAGCGAGCAACGGTGTTCTTCGGCAGTGCAGATGATAGCAACTATACGATGGAAGCCGATGTGATGGTAGACGGCAATCGCCGCACACGCTCGACTGTTGGCGTCATCAATCAACGCTATCTGATTTCCCTGCTTGGGAATGCCGATGAGATTGAGATCAGTTCCAATCAAGAGCGCGTCAAAGTCAATGTGCCGTTCAAGCTCTCCCCGAAAGTCTGGTATCATATCAAGAGTCGGGTGGATGTCGCAAGCAACGGTTCCGGTGTGGTTCGCG
This sequence comes from uncultured Chthonomonadaceae bacterium, assembly GCA_964591025.1. Classification (GTDB taxonomy): domain Bacteria; phylum Armatimonadota; class Chthonomonadetes; order Chthonomonadales; family Chthonomonadaceae; genus CAZPZP01. The sequence continues at coordinate 21,055 of CAZPZP010000004.1, read as the reverse complement.
CCAAGGTCTGGAAAAAGGGCGAGGCAGAACCGGCGGCTTGGACGATTGAAGCCCCGCATAAAAACGCGCACAAGAGCGGTTCGCCCGGACTGTACGGCTTCGCGCCGCAAAGTCTGTTCAAGGTCTATATTGACAATATCGCGGTCACTCCGAACAACCGCTCATAACAAAAGAACCACAGGGAACACAGGGGACACAGGGACAATTCAGGAAGAAATTTTTGGCTTTGCATTGCCTTTCGTGTTCTTTCGTGAATGCATGGATTTGTATTTCCCTGTGTCCCCTGTGTTCCCTGTGGTTCTATTTTGAGGAAAAAGATAATGAAACATAAAATCTCGCGACGGTGGGGAATGGTCTGCGCCGTCGGTTTAGCCGCGTTGCCGCTCATCAGTACGGCGGCGGATTGGCCCTATTGGGGACGTACCTCTTCGCGCAACATGGTCTCGGATGAAAAGGGAATTGCTTCCGCTTGGACGCCCGGCGAGTTCAAGCCGAGTTCCGAAGAGATCGATATGGCGACTACTAAAAATGTCAAGTGGATCGCTAAATTGGGATCGCAGACGTATGGCAATCCAACGGTTTCTGGCGGTAAGGTACTTGTCGGAACCAACAACGAAACGCCGCGTGATCCGCGCTTCAAGGGGGATCGCGGCATTGTGATGTGCCTTGACGAGAAGACGGGCGAACTGATCTGGCAGCTCGCGATTCCGAAACTCGGAACCGGCAAGGTCAGCGACTGGGAGTATCTGGGAATTTGTTCGTCTCCGGCGATTGACGGCGACAAAGTCTATATCGTCTCGAATCGGTGCGAAGTTCTCTGCCTCGATATTAATGGCATGGCGAACGGCAACGACGGCGAATATAAAGACGAAGGGCAATATTATGCAGAAAAAGGCAAACCGGCAGTCACACCGGGAGCCAAAGACGCGGATATTCTCTGGCGGTTCGATATGCGCGAAGAGTTGGGCGTTTTTCCGCATAATATCACCAATTGCGGTCCGTTGATTTTCGGCGATAAAGTGGTGGTGACGACCTCGAACGGTGTGGACTGGACGCATACCACGATCCCGAACCCGAAAGCCCCTTCGCTGTGTATGCTCGACAAAAATACGGGCAAACTGCTGGGTGAGGAAGACTCCGGTGTTTCGGCAAAAACCCTGCACTCGAACTGGTCGTCTGCCGCGTATGGAAGCGTCAACGGCAAGGATATGATCATTTATGGCGGCGGCGATGGCTTCCTTTATGGCTTTTCAACGGAAACCGAAAAGCGCGACGAACGCGACATTCTCAAGGAAGTCTGGAAACTCGACTGCAATCCGCCGGAATATCGCGCAAAAAACGGCAAGCCGCTGAAATATGCGACCTATGATGGACCAAGCGAAGTGATCGCGACTCCCGTTTTTTATAACAATCGCGTTTATGTTCCGATTGGACAAGACCCGGAACATGGCGAAGGCATCGGACGAATGCTCTGCGTGGATGCGACCAATGGCAAAGTCATTTGGGATAATCGCGACATCAAGCGTTCGCTGTGTACACCGGCGATTATCAATGGCTTGGTTTTTGCCGCCGACTTTAGCGGATTCGTCTATTGTTATGACGCAGAAACAGGCAAAAAATACGCGACTTACGATACCAAAAGCCATATTTGGGGTTCGACGGTGGTTGTCGAGGATAAAGTTTATATCGGAACCGAAGACGGCGACGTGGTGATCTTAGCGGCGGACAAAACGCTCAAAGAGATCGGCAAAGTGGACATGAAGGCTCCCGTCTATTCTTCGCCGGTTGTTGCTAACGGCGCGTTATATATTGGAACCCCTACTCATCTCTACGCGATTGCTCCACCGAAAACGGCACAGGCAGTGACCAAAGCCCGCGCTCAGGTTGCGACCATTCAGCAGACTCACAAAATCGCGCCGACCTCGAAACGTGCCTTGAAAGCGGCAGGCTTATCGCTTGCGGCTTATGAGAAAGTCGCGGCAAATCAACGCTCTCGCTTCCAGTGCGAACATAAAACGCACAATGCACAGTTCCAAAAGTTGATGCGTCCGGCGATGTGTCCCGCTTATGTGGCAGACCATACAGATCGTCAGCACTAAAGCGTATATGCTTCGCTAATTGAAATTCCCTCGCGCCTTATTTGGAGCGAGGGAATTTTGTAACTGAATAATCAATAAACATGGTTATGCGGTGGAATGAATTCCCCGCTATGAAAAGCGCAACGTCCGCCTTCGCGGACAAACTCTAATAGAGAAATCGCTCAAACTTGGCATATTCGCCTGATTGGGCATTGAAAATACCTGTCTTAAATGGCGTTCCGCCGAGTGTCATTCGGATGCGGGGATGTGCTAAGGAACTGTAAAAGTATAACTTCCCGGCTTCATAGGTCAAGACAAGACAGGATTCAGGAAGTTATACTTTTACAGTCACTAAATCTATCTGATTTGCCTATAAAATGAAATGGTTGTCCCTGAAGAGGGACATTGCGTACTCGAAAACGGGGAATTCATTCCACCGCGCAAGACAAGTGATTAGATACTATGCTCATGCAAATATTTTCCTTGCTCCTGCTCTCTCACGTTCTGCATTGATTGATCTCTCAAACGCTTCTTCTTCCTCCATTGCTTTCTTAGGGTTCGTAAATTTTTAACTTCCCGCACCTTGTGACAGCGTGGTATTGGGAGTGAAGGAGATTATATATTTACGAACCCTTAATATCCTCTTCGTCGCTTGTCGCATCTCTTTTTAGCCATGATTGAAGTAGGGCGATTGTCGGGTCAATAGCCTCACTCTCTACTACAAGATGCTCGGTGACAAGCGACTTTGCCAATTCTGAGGGAGCCACACCTTTTGCGCGTGCAGTCGTTTTCAGACGCACTGCTTGTTCAGAGGAAAGTTCAATCGTTACTGTCATTCTTTTCTCCTTCTCACTCTGTACCGATATGTCCATTGTACCAAAAATCACACCAGTTTACACAGGAACAACATCGGGGGCTTTTGGTGCGGGCTTGAGGCGTGGGAATTGCCAACGCGCCCAGAGTGCCAAAAGAGCAATCGCGATTCCGGCGGTGAAAAATGCGGCGCGATAACTGTAGTTGTCTACGATTTTTCCAAAGGTATACACACCTGTTGACTGCCCCAAAAAGAGGGCGAAGGCAAAGAACGAAACTGCAGTGCCGCGTGCGCCGGGAGCCATCTCTGTCGCTTTGGTTTGCAGCGTGCTGTGCATAGTGTAGAAGCCCATGCCGAGCAGTAACGCACAGGGAAAGAAGAACGCCACAGAGGTTATCTGCGAAATGAGCAAAAAGCCGCTCGTCATCAGTGCGCCGCCGAGAACAAGAATGCCTAGCTCGCCGATTTTCTTGACGAGTTTTTTCACGGTGACACTGTAGATCAAGCCGCCAAGACCAATCGCCGCCAGCGACAACCCCACCTGAACACTGCTGAGGGCGAATTGTCCCTCTGAGAGGAACGCGCCAAGATAAAGCTGCGCCCCAAAGAAACAGAACCCTTCGATAAATACGGCAATGATGACCAAACGCGAGGCGGGATTTTGGAGGAGTTTTCCGAATGGTGCGAGGTTGATCAGTTTCGATCCCGGCGGGGCTTTGCGCTCTTCGGGGAACCGCTGCGACTCGCGCCACAATCCGCCCGCAATAATCAGCGAAATCACACCGAACAAAATGAAAATGCCGCGCCACCCAACATATTGCCCGAAGATTCCGCCTACTGTCACACTCAAGATTTGCCCCATCATGATCGCGCTCATAAAGCGGCTCAGGGCGGCTTGCCGCTCCTCATACGGGAATTTATCGCCGATATAGGCGAGCGACAGGGGAATAATGGCGGCGGCGACAACGCCCGTCAGGAAACGCAGCAGGGCGAATATCGTCAAACTTGGAACAAAAGCGCAAAGGGCAGTGCCAATCGCAAACAGTGCCAGCGCGATTGACTTAACCTTGAGTTTGCCTACTCTGTCGCCAAGCGGACCATAGAACAATTGAAACAAACCATAGGGCAGGGTATACAAAGAACTGACAATGGCAGCCTGTGCAACATTGACCTGAAAATCGTCCGCGATCACATGGAGCAGTGGCTCGATCACCCGCGCATCGGCATTGACCATAAACGCCGCCGCCCCTAAAATGAGCAGTGAAGCGCGATCTCGATTTGTCATGATACCAGTTCCCTTTCCAACTCTTTGGCACTCTTTCCCGTGAAAACCTGCATCACGCCCTCTGCCATTTTCTCAACACTGTAATTTGCGAAAACTGCCCGCCGTCCGGCTTCTCCTCTATCACGTACATTGTTGGGATCACCAAGCAGAGTTTCGATTGTTGTTGCCAATTGATGGGGCGTGTCAGGTTCATAAAGCACGCCGCCTTGAGTCGCATCAATGATTTCGGGAAATGCCGCTTGATCTGGCTGAATTACGGGAATGCCCGCCGCCATCGCCTCAATGACATATAGCCCGAACGATTCGCCGTATGTCGCCGGAACCGACAAAACAGAAAGTGTTTGGAGCAGACGAACTTTCTCCTCACGGCTGACATTCGGATGCCATGATACATCAGCGGCATAGCCCTCGGACGCGATTTTCGCCTGTAGACCCTCTACATAGGGAACATCGAAATCAGTTTGAGTTCCAATCACGCACAGTTTCGCGTCGAGAATCTTTTTCTTGACTTTGAGATAAGCGTCAACGAGCGTATGCAAACCCTTCGGCGGACACATTCGCGACAAAAAGCCGATAACAGGCGGACTTGGCAGAGATTTGCGCGGTTCCGTCGGATAGCCGTCCAGCAAAATTCCATTGGGAACAACGTGAACTCGCTCTTTCGGCAGTTGGCATCGTTCTGCCATCACGTCGGCGTAGTAGCGGCTTGGCGCGATAAAAGCGTCTGCTTCTTGGGCGCGTTCTGCCAATGTCTCCCATGATTGCGAGCGTTCCGGCTCTGGCAGACCGTCAAGGAACGAGTCTTCTCCTTGCAGTGTCACGGCAACAAATGCGCCGGTCTCACGCTTGATCCGCCGCACCATCCCCATCAGCAGAACATTGGAGAGACAGATCACGTCGGCTTTGCCATCGGCTTTGAGCCACTCAACGAGGCGATCCAATTCTTTCGCCTGATTGCCGTCCTCACCACGCAACATCGAAAGCGTCATATCGCCCAAATCTTCCGGCTGTGTTGAGCCGGCGCGACCTGCGGCAACTTTCAGCATCGCGGGCGAATCGAACAGTTTGTCAATCCAGCGCGGCGTTTTGCGGAACAATTTGCTCTTCTGCTGTAAATAAGAGTTGACGCCGCCATAGAACAAAGGCGCTTCGGGCGAGACATTCTCTTCGTCGAGGGTCGTCGGCAGATAGAGCGGAATCATCAGGGCATCGTGTCCCTGCTTGCGAAGGGCAGTCGCCAACGCATTATCACGCAGACAAGTCCCACAGTAGAAACTGCCCGTTCCGGGCGTCAAAAAGAGGATTCTCATCGCGGACTTACTCCCTTTCTCTCTTCTTACTTTTACGAACGGCGTCCGGTTACTGCTTCTGTGCGACGTAGAAAATCCGGTCAGCATTGCGGGCGGGCGAACGCAGGGTATACGCCTGAAACGTCTCGACGGTGCCGAATCCTGCCGCCGTCAGCATTTTGCGAACCTCATCTTCGCGATAAGCGAACTGATAATGAATCTCCTCGAAGGCGCGATCTACCCCGTTGTCTTCGCGATACCAGAACTTCATTCGGACACGACACAGGCGCGTCGCATCCTCGAAGGTGCTGTCCCAATCATAGCGCAGACGATCCCGTGAGCCGATATTGTCCTGCCGAAAAAAGTTGTGCTTGAGGGCATATTCCGAATTCATATCGAAAATGAACAATGCGCCGCTTTTGAGATGCTGCGCGACATTATGAATCGCCGCATCCAGTCGTTTCGGTTCCAAAATATAGTTGAGGCTGTCGAAAAGACTGACGCACAAATCAAAGTCGCGTTGCGGCAAATTCAGTTCGGCGGCATCTTGGACAGCATAAGTGATCGGCAAACTTTTCTGAGTGGCTTTTTGACGCGCCGATTCGATCATGCCGGGAGCAATATCTACGCCGGTCATCTCATAGCCGAGGTTATGGAGCAGTTCCGTGACGTTGCCTGTGCCGCACGCCAAATCGAGAATGCGTTTAGGTTTGGCTTCGCGGCGATCCAAAAGTGTCTGTAGATAGACAACCCAACTCTCATAAGGCACGCCGTCCATGAGTTCATCGTAAATCGGCGCAACCGTCACAAAACTGCCTTCGCCGGGCAGAACACGTTCCAGTTCTTTTTCAGGCTTTATCATGATCTTAGGATACCCTGCACAGCAGAGACAAAAATCCCCTCTCTGAAAATTCAGAAAAGGGATTTGTATTTCCTGCGGGTACTTTCAGTACCCGCACGCCTGTAGAATTTAGGATTGCCAGCCGAACGCGCCCCAGTTGCGCGTGAAGTAGTCAATGAACAGACCGAACATAATCACGAACCAAACAAATCCCGTCGCCGCCCAAAGCCACGTCAATTTCGTGCCATACAAAACGTGCATAAAGAACATCACGACGAATGACGCCTTGATGATCGCGATTCCTAACATGACGATGATGTTCAAACCCGGAACATGAATCGGCAAAGCGGTTGTCAGGTCAATGTAAGCCGCGCCCACTGTCAGCATGAGGAAAACCATCAAGACCGCGAAGGTGCGATAATAAATATATGTAGGAAGAACATGATGCGTCGCGTCATCGTGTCCGTGTGCTTTTTCTACGTGTTGTGCCATCTTTGCGCTTCAGTCTCCGTTCTCTTATTTGATCAAAGGCCACAAGGGGAAGAAGGGCTGTGGATTGATGAGGTAAAGCAAAGGATACAGAAAAATCCAGACGATATCGACGAAGTGCCAGTATAGCCCCGCCATTTCGAGCGGCATAAAGTCGGCAACCGCCGGATGATCGTATTTATACATGATCCACATCGCACCAAGGATCAAAATTCCAATGACGACGTGCAAGCCATGCAGACCCGTCATGATGAAATACAAGCCGATATAGAGTTCGGCATGGTCTTTCTGCGAAACACTATAGTTTGGTTTATCGAAGGTGCCGCCCGAACGCATAAATTCCGTTCCAGATGTGGGCATTCCTGCTCCACCCTCGTTCGCGCTGGCATTGTGCGCCGTATCGTTGCCCGCTCCCGCGCTGTGTCCCGCGCCCGATCCCTCTCCCGAAGCGGCAGATGCTTCATGTGCCGAGCCATGCGGCGGCCATTGGAAATCGTAGCCGGGAACCAGATGGTGAGTGAACTTGCTCTTATACTCAAAGGTTTTGACGACAAGGAAGCCAAACGCAAATAACAGCGTTATCCCCAAGCACATCAACAACTCTTTTTTGCGCTTGAGCATGGCATTCCGAACAGCAAACGCCATGCTGAGGCTGCTCGTCAACAAAATCAGCGTATTAATGAAGCCCAATTTGACATTGAGTTCGTTGCTTGCGGCAGCAATATCTGTCGGGTAAAGAAAGCGATACACCGTATAAGCGATGAACAAAGCCCCAAAGAACATCACTTCCGTTACAAGAAATGTCCACATTCCTACAATGTAGGACTCGTCTTGTTGGGCGCGTTCCTCGAATTGATGCGCCACGTGTGTATGGGCATCCAAAACTTCATCATGATTCCCATGCAGGGCTTCTGTACTCATACGGTTCCCCTCAATTCAGGGAGTAGGGAGTAGAGAGTGGGGAGTAGGACAATGCAATCTGATCCACGAAACATACGAAAAAGACGAGAAACAATGCACGAACAAATCCGAAAGAGAGATTTCTGAATTCCCCCTGTGTTCCCCGTGTCCCCTGTGGTTCTTATGAATTGTCCTACTCCCCACTCTCTACTCCCTACTCCCTCCTTAGTGATCGATCCCTGCGCGGCTTTCGGCGCGGTCATTGACGGCTTCTTCGTGTACGGCAGCTTCGACACCGGGCATAAGTTTGCGATCCGCCTGTGCTTCGGATTCGGTGTTCTGCTGGTAATCGTAGGCTTCCCAAGTCACCACGGGCGTTTCATCGAAATTGAATTCCGGCGGCGGTGACGAGGTCATCCACTCCAAGCCGACGGCTCCCCATGGATTGGGACCGACTTTTTCCCCCTTGACAAGCGACCAGAGCAGATAGATGCCGGGCAAAGTAAACCCTGCCGCCAAAAGTGTTGCTCCTGCGGAAGACATGACGTGCCAGAATTGGAACTCTTCGGGATACATCGCATATCGGCGCGGCATTCCCAAATAGCCGACAATGAACTGCGGGAAGAACGTCGCGTTGAAGCCGAAGAAGATCATTACCGCCGCAATCTTCGCGGGCAGTTCGGGATACATTCGCCCCGTGATCTTGGGCCACCAGAAGTGGATACCTGCAAGATACGCGAGCATCTGCCCGCCCACCATAACGTAATGGAAGTGAGCAACAACGAAATAGGTGTCTTGCAGGTGAATGTCCATCGCCATCGTGGAGAGGAACAAACCCGTCAATCCGCCGACGGTGAATAATCCGATGAAGCAGAGGGCAAAGAGCATCGGGGCGCGGAAGTCGATTTCGCCTTTATACATCGTCGTCGCCCAGTTGAACACTTTGATTGCCGAAGGTATGGCAACAAGGAACGAGATGAACGAAAAGACGAAGCCCGCATACATACTCTGCCCGGTGGTAAACATGTGGTGTCCCCACACAAAAAAGCCGAGTAGGGCGATAGCGAGGCTGGAAAACGCCACGAACGAGTAGCCGAAAATGCGCCGTTTAGAGAAACATGCAATGATTTCACTGATCACACCCATGCCGGGCAGAATCATAATGTAGACTGCCGGGTGAGAGTAAAACCAGAAAAGGTGCTGGAACAGGATCGGATCGCCGCCCTTTGCCGGGTTGAAAATGCCGATGCCTGTCAAACGCTCCACAACGACCAGAGAAAGCGTAATGGCAATGACGGGCGTTCCGAGAACCATGATGATACTGGTAGCATACTGCGCCCAGATGAAGAGTGGCAAGCGGAACCACGTCATTCCGGGCGCACGCATCTTGTGGATTGTGACGATAAAGTTGATTCCCGTCGCAATCGAAGAGAATCCCGCAAAAAACGCCCCCAGAATTGTGAGAGTGACCTGCGAATTGCTGTAGACACTCGAATACGGCGTATAGAACGTCCAGCCTGTATCCACGCCGCCTGTCATCATGGCGACAGTGGCTAACGTCGCACCGCCCATGTACAGATACCAACTCAGCAGGTTGAGGCGGGGAAAGGCGAGATCACGCGCTCCGATCATCAGCGGCACTAGGAAGTTGCCGAGAACTGCCGGAATCGACGGAATCAAGAAGAAGAAGATCATAATGACGCCGTGCGTGGTGAACAGCTTATTATAGGTCTCCATCTTGAAGAGGTCGGCTTTGGGCGTGACCAATTCTGCACGAATCGCACCGGCAGCCAAGCCGCCAATCGCGAAGAAAAACGTGATCGAGACAAGATACAGGATCGCAATGCGTTTGTGATCGACAGTAAACAGCCACGATTTAATGGTGTCGGTGACATTGAGATAATGCTTGCGCCGCGTTGAGGCAGCCTCTGAACCCAATGGCACATCGCTAGGAAGAAGAGGGATCATACTCATTGCTTATTTCCTCGCATTCCAACCGCATTGGCACTCGCGGTGACTTTTCCATTCCCTTTTTGATTCTTTTCGGCTGCCGCAGGAATATCGGGCGAACCGGAAGATCGAATATAAGCGATCAGTTTTAATATCTGATCTTCTTTGAGTTGTGAATATTCGGGCATCAGCGGCGCATATCCTGCCGTGATGTTTTTGTTCGGATTGATAATCGCCTCACGCAGATAGGCATCGTCGGCGACGCGCACCGTGCCGTCCGCCATTTGACGCGGCTTGCCATAGATTCCGACGAGCGAAGGACCGCGCCGTTTCGACTCGCCGCCGTGACAGTTGCCGCACTGGTTGGTTTCCCAAATCTCTTTGCCTTGCTCGACAAGGGTCATTGCGCGTGTCGGCTGAGCTTCTTTGCCGCTTTTCTCATAAGGCATATCCAGCCACTTTTGATAATCGTCGGGTTCCATGACATAGACGGAGCCGATCATATTGGAGTGTTGGGTTCCGCAGTATTCGGCACAGAAAATATGATACTTTCCGGGCTTCGTCGCCTTGAACCAAGCATTGTTATAGGTTCCGGGCAACACATCTCGCTTCATTCGGAATGCCGGAATAAAGAACGAATGAATAACATCCTGCGAGATCATCGTCAGCTTGACGGCGCGACCTGTGGGAACGTGCAATTCGTTGTTTTCGCGGCGTCCGTTCTGGTGCTGAATATTCCACATCCACTGTTTGCCTACCACATAAATCGGGATCGCATTGTCGGGAACTTTGTAGGCGTCCGAATACAAACGCGCTCCCCACACAAAGATAATCAGCGCTAGGAACAGTGGTATGATAGACCACGCGGCTTCCAAAAATCCATTGTGACTCGGCGGATTGCTGCGGTCAACCTTCGAGCCTTTGCGATAGCGAATGCCAAAAAAGACTATCATCGTTGCGACAATGAGGGTGAAGAGAATCGTCAGTCCCCATAGGACGAAATACAGCGGGTCAATCTCGGCGGCAAACTCCGAAGCCTGTTCGGGGTGTATCGGAATGTCCCACCGGAACCCTTGTGCGAAAATTTGAGGCAAGTTTCCCATAATAAACTCTTACCCTTCCGTTAAACAGTTGGCTGAGGCATCGTCGGTGCTTGACCGCTCTTGGGCGGAATAGGCTTTGTCCTGTAGCGCGACAATAGCGCAATCATTCCCGCCAATGCAATCGCCGTAGAGACGCCCAAAACCTGTGTGATTCTCATAACATTTGGCGTGTATTTGCCGCGTACCATATCGAACGATGAACAATACAACGTAACTTTATCTGCCAGCGTCCCAATTTTGCCGCTCGACGCTTCGACAAGTGCGAGGCGCACTTGCTTGGGTTCATAGTTGACGCCATAAAAATAGCGCGAAATGCGTCCCTGCGGCGTGACGATCATGATTCCGGCGGCGTGCGCGATATTGTCCTTAATCGGGTCATAGACGAAGCGGAACCCGACGGCATCCGTTACGCTTTTGATCGACTCCCAATTGCCAACAAGGAAATTCCAGCCTGTGTCCGCGCCGGAACGCTTATACAAATCCTCGAATTCGGCTTTTTTGATGGCAGCCATTTCGGGCGTCTCTTTAGGATGAATACTCATCGTTAGGACGTTGAACTCTTTGCCGATCTGAAAATCCATATCGCGGAAGCATTTCGCCATGCCGTCTAATTCTAAGGCGCAAGAGCCGCGACACTTGTAAAACGGCGTCACCAGAATCAGCGGCTTGGTTCCAAAATACTCTCGCAGTTTCACGGTTTTGCCCGTATGGTCTTGGAATTCGGTATCGAGCGGCAGAGCCGCATCGAGCTTCTGATCGATTCCTACCTGCGTTGAAATATCCACGCCGTCGGAATTGGTCTGCGGCGGTGCGCCCAAAACTTTTTGGGCGAGTGCGTCCTGCGCGGTTATCAGACTCAGCGCAAGCACGCCTCCGCTCACTATTTGTTTGATCCAACCTGTTCGAACTCGCATCACAGCACCTGATTTCTCAATTTAACCCAGTAGAACACTTCGTTACTTTTTTCACAGTCTACTTATTATACGCGATTCCAGCGCAAATTTCTCCCCGTTTCGATGATAAGTTTAGAGCGAAATAACAACGTACTTGGCAACAAACCATTCCCAAGCGAGAAGAGTGGTTCGCTTTTGACCGGGTATAAGAACATACCCGAACCTAATCCCTACTCCCTTTCTCATCGAACAGGGGCGTTCTGATTGTCGGTATTCTGTACATCGCTTCCCTGAACAGGTGAGTTCTGTTCCCTGTTCCCTGTTCCCTCTCTCCCTTTATCCCCCTCTTTAGGCGCGGCGGCGGCTTTGCTCAGGGGTTCGGTTTTCGGGAAGCCGCGCTCTGCCGTGAGTTCAAGGGCGCGATCTACGGGAATGCGATAGCGTCCTTCCTCTCCGCGATATTTGCCATAGCCCTCGACAGAGTTATCTTCCGACAGTCGGAAGTCGCTCATCTCGGTTTTCGGGTTGGCTTGCAATTGCGGGGAAGGCGGCTCTTCGACTTCATTGCTGCTGCGAACTACAGCGGCAGGATCGACCAAATTTTTTGGTGAGAGAAAAAGGTACGCGCCATAAGAGACCACCGAACTGATAATAACGAAAATAAACAGGAAAATCACCCAAATCAAGATCGTCCGCAGAGAAATATCGCGCTTCTCGTAGCCAGATTGGTTCACGTATGCTGGTTGATTTGGATCGGATGTGCTACGCATGACTCAGTTCTCCTTTCCCTTCCGCAGTCATTTCAGCGAGGCGCGGATCGTGCGTCGGGACAGCACTCGCACCTTTTTGGAACGCATTGAAGGCGACAAACCAGACCATTCCGAAAATGGCAAACGCCACAAAACTCCAGATAATCGTATTACCAGCGACAGGATGCTCGCGGGTTCCGAAGAATGGCAAGACCGTCCACGACATATCTACGATTCGCATAACGAAAATCAAGGCGGCGACAGACATCAGATAACCGGGTTGTGCTTTGGCGCGTCCCGACAGCAGACAGATCAACGGCACAACGAACTGCAATGCGACGAGACTGGTTCCGATAAATTTCCAGAAGCCAGTGGTGCGAACGACAAAGTAGGTTGTCTCTTCCGGCAGGTTGCCCGACCAGATAATGAGCAGCTGCGAGATGGAAAAATACGCCCAGAACATCGTAAATGCGATCATGAAGTTCGCCATATCGCGCAGAAATTGTTTGTTGTAGGTGATGATGTCTTTCCACGGCTGTTGACTGGCGGCGGCGCGGCGGGCGACAACAAACAGCGAAAACGAGAAGCACGACAGCCCCATTCCAACAACGAACCATGACGGGAAAATCGTCGAGAACCAGTGCGGATCGAGCGACATCACCCAATCGGTATACGCAAACGTCACCGACAAGATGAACCAGACAAGACCCGGTGCTGCGATATTGGTGCGTCTCTGTGCCTCGTTTTCGTTACCCGTTCGATCTTGGCGACGCGACGAGGCATTGAGAACGAAGGCGAGTCCCGTCCATGAAACAAAATAGATCACTTGGCGCACAAGAAAGAACCGATAGTTCAGATAGAACGCTTTGCGTGCCAAAACCTGATCGTCGCCGGGAGCAAGCCAATGGTAAAGTGCATGTCCATCGTGTGTTCCCATGTAAATCAGGATCGGAATAAACGCAAGCCCCAGATATGGGATCAGTTTGTTGCCCGCTTCGAACAGGCGCAGGATCGGCAAGCCCCATGAACCGCGCACGGTATGATGCAGCAGGGTCATGCCGAGAAAGCCCAGTGAGAGCGTCATCCAAAACACCCAGCCGAAGAGGTAGGCTTGCATAAACGGCAGCGAGGCAGGGAGCGTGTGTGCGGCTTCGGTTACGGCTTCGGTAGGCATTAAGGCGTCCCTCCTTGTGACGGTATCAGGGTTTCCGGCTCGCCGGAATTGGCTTTGCGGTCTGCTTCGGGCTTGCGTGCGCCTTCAACTCGGTCTTGAATCATCGGTTCGCTCACAGGATCGGCAAGTTCTTTTTCGGCTTGGACGCGATTGGCTTCGGGAACGTCGGCGATTGTCGCGCTCTGACTCAGTTGCAGGGCGCGGATATAGGCGGCGACTGCCCAGCGATCATTGACATCTTGAATACGCGACGCATACGAATACATCGTCCCATAGCCATTAGTGATCACATCGTAGAAGTGACCGACGGGCATCTCTTTGAGCCGCTTGGTATGATAATTTCCGGGCGGGCGGCGCAGTGAAAAGCCGCGCTGTGCGATCATGCCGTTGCCGTCGCCGATTTTGCCATGACACGGCGTACAGTAGATATTGAATCGCTCCTGCCCGCGTTTCAGCATCGTGAGGCGTTTGGCGGTATCAGTCTTGCCTGCAAATGATTTCAACGCACGCGCCGGAATTTCGGTGATCAAATCTTTGCCCTGATTGGTGGTTCCCTCGAAATAGGCGGCATCGTCTCTGAGGTGACCGCGTGCGATGGTTCCGCTCACAATGGGGCGCGTCGAAATTTTGTCATTGAAGAACGGATTCTCGCGCTGTGCGCTGTGAATCTTCGGCTGCCGCCACATATCGATATGGCAACCCGTCAGTGCGGTGAGGCTGAGCAGGGAGGTTCCTGCCAACAGGGTGCGCTTAATAAAATTGTATGCAAATTGGCTCAACATAATATGTGTTCCATTCCGATGAAACGACGGAATAAAGAGAGAACAGCGTTATTTTTCTACAATAGACACCCGTTCGGGGTGCAGACTCTCTAAAAATTGCTCGGTACGCTCGACATCGAACTGCGGATCGGTGGCTTCGATGGCGAGAAAAAACCGATCCTGCGATGCGAGATCGAAGCCCGGCGTATTGAAAATCGAATGATACGGGCGCGGCAATCCATTAAGACCGAGCATTCCGAAGACCGCCCCGAACGCGCAGAGCAAAATAGTCATTTCGTAGGCGACAGGAATAAACGAGGGCCACGAAACAAGCGGGCGTCCTCCCACATTCATCGGGTAATCGTAGGCGAGGGCATAGATTTCCATGCCGAATCCCACAAAGGTTCCTGTGAGTGCCGCAATAAACATGACCCACGGCAGAACTTTGTCTTCGAACTCCAACGCCTCCGCCAAGCCATGTACTGGAAATGGCGTATAGCAATCCATTTTCTTATAACCCGCTTCACGGGCGCGTTTGGTCGCTCGAAGAATTTCGTTGTCACTAGAGAACTCGGCGACAACGGCATAAATTGCAGGTGTACTTGTCAGGCTGTGTCCGTGCATCATCGCCTCTATTCCTCCTTATCCGCCGCAGGTCTGCCCAAAGGCTCTGTATGAATGGGAGCCTCGCCGCCATGTCCGCCGTGTCCATTATGACCGTTACCCGCGTGTAATGGAGCATTGTTCAGTCCGAGATGGCGTTTGTGTCGGATGCGGGAAAGCAACTCTTTCATCTCGAAAATTGTAACCATCGGCAGGACGCGCACAAAGCCGAACATCAGGAAGGTAAACAGTCCAAGCGTACCGATATACATCATCCAGTCCCAGACCGTCGGGTAGTACATCGCCCATGACGACGGCAAGAACAATCGGGTCAGGCTCACGACAATAATTACGAAGCGTTCCAGCCACATTCCTACACTGACGACCTGCGAGATGACGAACAACAAGAGCAGATTTTTGCGTACCTTCGGACTCCACAAAAATTGTGGTACGACGCCGTTGCAGAAAATCAATGCCCAATATGACCATCCATACGGTCCGAACATTCGATTGTTGATCATGAAGATTTCGTAGGTGTTGCCGCTATAATGCGCGTAAAACAGTTCGCAAACATAGCCGTAGAGGACAACTAAACTGGTGGCAAGCATGATCTTCGCCATCCAGTCAATGTGCTTCATGGTAATAATGCCTTCGAGCTTATACCACTTGCGGAGAGGAATGGCGAGCGTCAGAACCATCGCAAATCCGGCATACACGGCTCCCGCGACAAAATAGGGAGGGAAAATTGTGGCGTGCCAGCCGGGAACAACCGAAACGGCAAAGTCGAAGCTGACAATTGTATGGACGGACAGAACCAATGGTGTCGAGATGCCCGCGAGTGTCATATACGCCGTCTCGTACCGATGCCAGTGTTTGGCAGAACCACGCCAGCCCAGCGAAGCCGCCCCGAAAATATACTTGAAAATCGGGTTTTTGCTTTTGTCGCGCAGGGTTGCAAGGTCGGGAATCAGTCCGACGAACCAGAACAAGGCAGAAACTGTGATATAGGTTGTAACGGCAAATACGTCCCAGAGCAACGGACTGCGGAACTGAGGCCACATTCCTAAGATGTTTGGGTACGGGAACATCCAGTAAGCAACCCACGGACGCCCGGCATGAAGCAGAGGGAAAATGCCCGCGCAGTTGACAGCGAACAGAGTCATGGCTTCGGCGAATCGGTTGATCGAGTTGCGCCATGTCTGCCGCACAAGCAGCAGAACGGCGGAGATCAGGGTTCCGGCGTGACCGATACCGATCCACCAGACGAAGTTGACAATGTCGAAGCCCCACGCCACACTGTTGTTGATGCCCCAAATCCCGACGCCGCGCCATAGCAGCCATGTGATCGCCAGACCAAGCAGTTGCAGCAGTCCAAACCCGATGGCAAAGGTCGCATACCAGGGCCAACGGTGATTGCCCTGATTGAGAACGAGCGTTCCAATGGTATTATCGAGACTTCGGTAGTCAACTGCTCCTTCGATGAATTCGCCAGCGGGCAGGATTTCCGGTTTTTCGCGTTTTGTCAGTTTTCCCATAGCGGGTTAGCCCTCCTTCACGGCGTTCTCGCCGGATTTGCCAGCCGGTTCGAGAGCGGGGTTGGGATTGCGGAATCGCGCCAAATAAGTGGTTCGCGGCTGTGTTTGCAGCTCCTCCAAAAGCGCGTAATTATGTGATTGCGATTTGACTTTGGCGACTTGGCTTTTCGGATCATTCATATCGCCGAAAAAGATCGCTTGTGTCGGACACGCTGCTTGACACGCCGTGACGACCTCATCGCCGCCGAGTCTACGCCCCTCTTTTTTGGATTCGATGCGCTTCTCAGAAATGCGCTGAATGCAAAAGGTGCATTTCTCCATGACGCCGCGTCCACGCACCGTTACGTTCGGGTTGCGCGAGAGCATCACGACGGGATAGGTGAAATCGTTGGCATAGTTCAAGAAGTTGAACCGGCGTACCTTATAGGGGCAGTTGTTGGAGCAGTATTTCGTCCCGATACACCGATTATAGACCATCATATTCAAACCGTCGTGGCTGTGAATCGTGGCGGCAACAGGACAGACCGGCTCGCACGGGGCGTTTTCGCAGTGCATACACGCAATCGGCATAAAGTAAGTTTCCGGGTTGTCGATGCCGCCACGCTGATAGCGGTCAATGCGAATCCAGTGCATTTCGCGCCGTCGCTTGACTTCGGTTTTGCCAACGGTGGCGATATTGTTTTCGGCTTGGCACGCAATCGCGCAGACATTGCACCCGATACAGGAGTTGAGGTCAATTGCCATGCCCCACTTATAATCTTCGCTGTAGTCCCATGCCTGATCTTTTTTGTAGATGCTGCGTCCAAGTTCGTCGTCTTCGCCGCCGACCACTTCTGGGTAGAGCGAAATATCGGCATAGCGTTTGCCCGCTTCGAGGCGTCCGCCGTCCGTTTGGGTCGGCTTGCCTTCGATTTCCAAATCGAACGGTTTGGCGGCATTTTTGCGATACTCTCCAATGTCGAGCAGTCGCACCAAATCGCGCTCTTGGGTTCCGTCTACAGTATCGTTTGCCGGATTGGTGTCGCCTTTGGCGTCAATCATATGATGTTCGGCGACCATCGCAAGGGCATATTGAGTTCCGGTTTTTTGCAGAGTCGCTCCGTTGCCGAAGTTCATGGCGTCGCTGGTTCGCATTTTGCCGAAGTCGAAGCCCGTACCTTTGAGGACTTCGCCGCCGCGTGTGCGCCCATAACCGAGATGCACGGTGATTGACTTGTCGGGATGCCCGTAATTGATAACAATGGGGGCTTCGATAGACACTTCACTGTAAGTCAGTTTGACCACATCTTCGGTATCGATTCCGAGCCGCTGAGCAGTGCGCGGACTAACCAAAATTGCGTTGTCCCATGTGATGCTGGTAAACGGTTTGGGCAGCTCTTGCAGCCACGGATTGTTTGCCCAAAAGCCGTCGTGCAGGGTCGGGTCGGGTCGGAAATTGATCTCGTAGGTATCGCCGTTCTCCCCAGTCTGCGGCATTTCCAAACTGGCGAGAGGCTCGGCGGCGAGCTTGGCAGTGACAACAAGAATTTGCGAGGGCAGGAACCCGTCGTTGAGTGCCTTGTCCCAAGTGGCTTGGAAATCGGCAGGTTTGATGACTTTTTGCCAATTCGCTTTGACCAGTTCATAGCCCGCATCGTAATCGGTATCGTCGGTTGTTGGGGCGGGCAGTTCGAGGAACAGAGCCAACACCTGCAAAGCGGAGCGGCAATTGTCATACAGCGGCTTGATCAGCGGCTGAACGATTGAGCCGCGCCCGCTGTAGTCCAGCACGTCGCCCCACGCTTCGAGATAGTGCGCTTCGGGCAAATGCCATTTGCATTTTGCCGAAGTCTCATCTTCATACAGGCTGAGATGGACGGAAAGCGCGGCTTTGCCCAATTGCTCGCTAAATTTGAGGTCGGCAGGCGCGGTATAAACCGGATTGCCGCCTAAAATGAGCAGGACGCTGACAGTTCCGGCATCGAGTGCGCCAACCAGATTTTTCAGCGACGCGACTTGCGATGCCGAACCGTTGCCGACTCCGGTAAATGGAGAGTGATGCGTGATCACGCCGCCAGCAACTGCGCCGATTTTCTTATTGATCGCGTGGCACAGCGCATGAACAATCGGCGGCTGATGTTCGCCGGGAACCACAACGGAAGCGTTAAGATGCTGGTTGAAATCTTCAACGACTGCCCTGATAAATTTTTCCGATTCAGCGGGGATTTCGACTACGCCTCCAATACCGAGTATGGAAGCCAATGCTGACGTAAATGCCGGAATATCGCTGGCTTTGAGCGGCAGACGGTGATCCGCCAACGAACCGGACATCGTCGGGGTGCATTCGACGGCATAGTAGCGGCTCATCTCGCTCGGCTTATTCTCGTCTACACGCCGCCCTGCGGAATAATCGCGGGCATGGCGCACGCTTCCGGGCAGTTCGTTCATAAAGTCGCTGTCGAGCGTGAGAATACGTTTGGCTTTGGAGAAATCATAAACGGTTTCGAGCGGCTGACCGTAGGCGGCAGTCGCACCGGCGTAAGCGTTGTCGCGATTGACCGACTCGTAGGTATGCCATTGCATTTTCGGGTACAGGGCTTTGAGTGTGGCGACCTGCGCGATTAAAGTCGGTGAGGTCGTCGTTTCCGTCAGAATATGAAGCCCGCTGCCTTCCGTCTCTTTTTGGGCGCGGACGATGGGCAAGGCGGCATTCTGGAACGCTTCCCAGCCGCTGATCTCGTTTTCCCGCACGACGTTTTTCGAGCGGTCAGGATCATACATGGTGATCAGCGAGGCTTGCGCGTAGATATTGGTGGAACCCATGCTCGCCGGGTGCATCTCGTTGCCTTCGGCTTTGGTGGGGCGTCCGTCGTGGCTCGTAATGAGAAGAGGATGGGCATAGCCACTGAGCGGCATCGCGGTAGCGAACGCCAGCGGCTGACCCGGAATATACTCTTCGGGAGCCTTGACCGACGGAACGGCTTTTTCCTGCGGCAGAACGCGACAGCCGGACAAACCGGCGAGCGCGAGCGACGCGCCCGCGAGTGTCAGGAATTGGCGGCGATCCATCTGTGCGAGGAGGTTGGCGCGATCCGGGAATTCATCGTCCAAGACCTGCTGGAACTCCTGAGTATCGGCAACTTCGTCGAGCGTGCGCCAAAATGTTTTGCCTTTGGCTCCGGCGAGTTTGGCGCGTATAGCATCCCAATCGGGATTTTGTTGAGATTCACTGTCCATAATTATTGCTCTTTTGGGTGATTGGGTCGGTGGGTCATTAGGTTATTAGGCAATGCAGACACGGCGGAATGAATTCCTCCGCTGGGGGCGTTCTGCCGTGCCGTGCTTCGCACTCGAAAGGCGGTGTCCTGTTCCCTGTTCCCTATCTGTGGCAAATCCAGCAATCGGAAAGGGTTTTGGTTTTGATTTTGTACTCGGTGACCAATCGCTTGCCCTCTTCCAACTCTTTGCCAGTGCGATGATACTCTCTTCCTTCTGCCAATGCCTTCTCTTCGGGAGTCAATCCTTCTTTGTTGTCCATGGTGTCATTGGAACCCGATTGACTGCGCTGATACTTCTCATAAAACTTAAAAACGTCCTCTTTTTTGCCGATATATTTTTCCGGGTTGCGGTGACAGTTCAAACACCACGCCATGAAGAATGTTTTGGCTTTGTAAACCATTTGCATCTTTTGGATCGCGCCGTGACAATTGTTGCACTTCACGCCGCGACTGATGTGGATGCTGTGATTGAAATAGACAAATTCGGGGACTTTGTTGACCACATTCCATGTGATCGGCGTGCCGGTCTCCCAACTTTTCCGCACCGGTTCGAGGAGCGGGCTGTTCGTCCAGATTTGTGAGTGGCACGACATACAAGTTTCGGTGGCAGGATAGACGGAATACGCGCCCTTCTCGACCCCGACATGGCAATAACGACAATCAATGCCGAGTTCCGACGAATGGTGTTCATGACTGAACGGAACGGGCTGATCGAGTGCCACGTTGACTTTGGTGTTATATGGTGAGCGGCTGATAGACGACGCGACACCGAGAACTGTTGGCGGTCCCGCAATCAGCGCGATAAGGCTGATTTTGGCGACCGTATTCATGGCGGGGTGAAAAATTTGAGCCATTATTTATTACGATCCTCATCAGGTAAAAAGACCAGATGCAACAGACTACGCCGGGAAAGCGATAAAGCCGACGAACTATTCATAGTATACCCAAGTCACAAGAAAAAATCCCGTCACTTTTACCGATATTGTGCTTTTTTTCACGATTAAAGTAAGCAGACTCTCCGTGCCGATCAATTCTCAGAATTCCAAACGACGGGGCGACGAGGTTTCAGCTGCGTGTTTACAAGGCGGCAATCAAAATTCTCTCACATGCCTATTTAGATTATGGCACATACGCCGCAGAGTTTTTACTCTTCTTTCACGAAAATTTCCGCGACGGTCTTCACGCGCAATTTCTTCTGCTTTTTCGGCGGCAAACTGGTCAGAACGTAACGGTTCTGATGGAAGGGCATATTTACCGCTCCGAATGACGTTCAGTATGCGTTCTTTCTCCAATAGACCTCTTGCAAGGGTCGGGTAGAAATCACGTACCCGACT
>CAZPZP010000003.1:0-22404 GCA_964591025.1 uncultured Chthonomonadaceae bacterium | reverse complement strand
GTGAGAAGCAACGTGCAAATTCGTTGCGCCAAAAGAAATCTCTTGAATTTCCATTAAATCAGAGGTTGTCGATGATCCAAAATGAGCGACAATACAGTACAACTAAAACGCAAGTCGAGAAATTCGCTGCCGTTATCGCACAACTTCGCAACGACCTTGACGCCTCGAATCACACTCACCCACGTTTGAGACAAGCCGAGATTGATGGAATGGAAAGCCTACTCGCCGACCTCCTAAAAGAGATCGACGAATATGAGGCTACGCGAGGCTGAAAATCCCCTCATTTGCCCCGCTTGATTTTCTTTCGAGTCCTGTGTTATAGTACAAGAAGGAATTCCCCCTAAGTTTGTCGAATGACACGGCTACACTTTGCTCATTCTGTTTCTCACCGAGGAGAGCAAAGATCAACCGCCCAAATTTTGCTGAGAACGAAGACGTTCGCCCACGCAAGTCTCGCGTTCCGCGTTGCCCGTACCAATCGGGCTGAGGATCAGACCAAAGATGCTCATGAGTCAGAGCCGCCGCCGTTATCGTTCGCACCCCGTTGTGTGGTGCGCTGTTTTCGCATTTGCCCTGCTGATAGCAGGTCAGGTCGTTTCGGCACAGACCGACGCGATGAAACAGGCATATCGGGACATCAGCAAGGGCGTCCAATCGAAGAATTTGGCGTCTACTGTTCAGACGCTTGCCGGATACGGTTCGCGTGTTGCGGGCTATCCCGGAGACGCCAAAGCCGCCGATTATGTCGAACAGCAGTTTCGTGCGTTGGGCTTGGAAAATATCGCCATTGACCAGTTCAATACGACGGTTCCATTCGATCCCTCCGTCGAAGACCCCGCCAAAGGCGCAACCGCCGAAATTCAGGGCAAGAGCGGCGCGGCATCCAAACTCAAAATTTATCCGCTGTGGCCCAATCTGGTTCGTACCTCGACCCTGCCCAAAGACGGCTTGACTGCCCCGGCTATTTATGTCCGCGACGGCAAACGGCGCCATTTCAACGGCAAAGACGTAGACGGCTCTATTGTCATTGTAGATTTCAACTGCGCCGCCGAATGGATGAACGCCCCGCGTCTCGGAGCCAAAGCCGTCATTTTTGTCGCACCCGACAGCACCATGCGCGGCGAAGCAGAAGCCAAATTTATCTCGATTCCGATCTCCATTCCGCGCTTCTATATTACCAAGTCGGAAGCCGCGCCTCTCCTTGCCGAATGCGTCTCCGGGCGTGCGCCCAAACTGAAACTGACCTGCGAAATGCCGTGGCTTACCCGCCCCGTTCGCAATATCACGGGCTGGATACAGGGAACTGATCCCGTCATGCGCGATCAGATCATCGTCGTGCAAGCCTACTACGATTCGATTTCGGTGGTTCCGGCTCTTGCGCCCGGCGCAGATACGGCGTGCGGTATCGCCGCCATGCTGGAAACGATCCGCACGTTCAAGAAAAATCCGCCCAAGCGCAGTATGATGTTTGTAGCGACTTCGGGACACTTTCAGGCACTGCAAGGGATTCGCGAATATGTGGACAAGCATATCGAGGACTGGATGCCCGCCGGTTGGTTCCAAAAAAGAACCACGCCCCAAAAGAAGATTTTCCTCTGGTGCGGACTCGATCTGACCTCGCAGACTCGCTCATTCGGGATATTTTATAAAGGCTGGTTTTACGATTTCCGCGAAGACATTCAGGGCAAGTTCAGCGACATTGCCCGCGTCTGCCGCGAAAACGCCGAAAAGGTCGGAAATACGCTCGGCTTCAACTCTAAACGCTACTTCAACGACGGCGTGAACCCCGTAGACGGCAAAAACTGGCGCAACTATATCCCCGGCAAGCCCGCCTTCGACTCTGAAGCGGTGACAATGGCGGGCGGTTTGGGCATCACTTTTGCGTCCACTGATGACAGCCGCGCCCTGCTCGACACGCCGTTCGATACGCCCGAAAAAGTCAATATCGCGAACTTGGCACAGCAGGTCAAACTGCTGAATTGTCTGCTCTGGCACATCGTCACCGACACCAACAAACCCGGCGACATCAACGCACAGCGAATGCCGATCACCGATGCGGGCAAGTTCTCGCGGATGGCTCTGCAAGGCGGATTCGGAACCCTGCAAGGGCGCGTGCAGATGTTCAACCCCAAAGAGTCCTTTATTGCCTATTCCGACCCGCGCCTCTCCGATACCCTCGCCGTCGTCCGCAACCGCAATAAGTCGTTTATGGGCGTGCGCGGCAACATGGTTCAGCGCACCGAATGGCAGTCGCCCGAAAAAATGGCGATGCTCCAACGAGACGCCAACGGCAGTTTGGTCAAGGATGCTAAAGGAATTGCCCTCGGCAAAGATGGCAAGCCCGTACTGCCCTCCAATTATTTCGCGTTTCATGGCATTGCCCCGCTGACTGCCTACGGAACCAACAAGCCCGCGATTCTCTCCGCGTACCATCTCGACAAAAACGGCGAAATTGATTACGCGCCCGATTTGGGACCGACGGGAGCCAAATATATCCCGCTCGACGTGATGATGACGACTGCCACCAAAGAGACGCCGCTCATTGTCTTTCGATGTGTGCCGACTGCCATTTTTGATCTTGTCGATCAACAGTCGCTTCGCGCTCTTACCGGCATCGAAGTTTATGACGGCGACAGCAACGGCGAACCGCGAATGTACGGATTTGCGATTGACCCGCAAGACCCGACTCTTGTCGGCTCTTATGTGGAAGATGTCGCGGTTTTGTTCTCACAGCCCGGCACGCGCCTGAAAATCGCGATGTCATCGGGTCCGGCGGCAGTTCGACTGTTGCTCGTCAATTCGCAGTATGATCCCGCCGATCCGTTCAACAAAAAGAAAGACCCGAATTTCAACCCGGAAGGCATCGGCTATCTCGTTTCGGGCGACCCCAAAGATCAGCAGAATGCAGAGATGGTAGGCGTCGTCAGAGAGATCAAGTACAACGCCGCAACCGAGATCGCTCGCTCCGGGGCGATTTATGATACTGCTCTGCACGTTGCCGAAGATATGTGGCGACTCGACGATTATCGAATGCAGCGGCTTGCCCGCTATCGCATTCTCGATATGAAAAGCAAGGATGGCGTCGCCGGTTTGCACACGCGAGCGCGTGAGGCGATTGAAGCCGCTAAAAAAGCCCGCGATGCCAAAGATTGGGAAACATTCGACGCCAAAAGCCGCGAAGCGTGGGGCTTGGAGAGCCGCGCCTATCCCGATGTGCAGAAAACCGCTACCGACGTGGTGCAGGGCGTTTTGTTCTATCTGGCACTGCTCCTGCCATTCGCGTTTTTTGCCGAGCGTCTGCTGTTCGGGTTCTTCGACCTCAAGCGGCAGATCATGGTGGCGGGGGTGGTATTCCTGCTGATCTTCTTCGCATTCAGCCAGATTCATCCCGCATTCGATATCACGATGAGTCCGATCATCGTTCTGCTGGCGTTTATCATGCTTGCCCTGTCGTGCATCGTGATCGCCCTGATTTCCGGCAAGTTCGAGGAGCAGCTCAAGCAGATGAACCAGTCGGGGAGCGGTCTGCACAAAGCCGACATTGGGCGCGTCTCAGTGGCAATGGCGGCGTTCAGTTTGGGCGTCTCCAATATGCGCCGCCGCAAAGCCCGAACCTTCCTGACCTGTGTCACCCTCGTTCTGCTGACCTTTACAGTTCTCTCGTTCACTTCGGTTGTGCAGACGATACGGTTCAATCAGGTTCCG
This sequence comes from uncultured Chthonomonadaceae bacterium, assembly GCA_964591025.1. Taxonomy (GTDB): domain Bacteria; phylum Armatimonadota; class Chthonomonadetes; order Chthonomonadales; family Chthonomonadaceae; genus CAZPZP01. The sequence continues at coordinate 18,699 of CAZPZP010000003.1, read as the reverse complement.
GCTCCCTCCGAGCGCGGTCCGCGCTACAACGGAATCATGATCCGAACCGCCATGTGGGACCCGCTCCAAGAACCCGCGTATCGCACACTCTATGATGAATTCGGCAAAGATCACGCCGTCGCTCCGCGTGCATGGTTCTTCGGGACACAAATGGGCGAACAATCGTTTTTGACCCTCAAACGCGCCGACAAGCAGTATGAGGCGAAAGCGTTATGCGGGCTGACGCCCGAAGAGTCGAGCCTCGTGCGCCCGCAAGACGCCCTGCTCAAGGACGAAAACGGCAAAACGCTTGGGCGGTGGTTCCAAGAGGGCGATGTCTATACCGTGATTATCCCCGATGCGATTGCCGGCGTTCTGCGCGTAGACCCCGCCGATGTGGGCAAAGCGAAAATCACCTACAGCGGCGTCGAGTATACGGTCATCGGCATTCTCGATACCCAAAAGATGAAGGAACTCGCCGACCTCGACAACGAGATTCTGACCCCCGTTGACTTTATCGCGATGAACAAACTGTCGCGGCAGGGCAAGGGCGGGGGCGATCAGGGCTTCAAAGAGTATACACATCTTGAACCCGATATGGTCTTCTTCATTCCCTATCAGACAGCGACAAACTTGGGCGCAGAACTGCGGTCTATCGCGATTGACTTCGGCGATCCCAAGCAAGTCATGAGCCGTCTCGAACCGCTGATGCACCGCCTGAACCTCAACCTCTACGCGGGACAGATAACCAATCCGAGTGCGGAAGGGGCGGCACGCGGCAAAATCGAACGGTTCTCCTCTATTGCGGCGACCTCCTCGAAGGGTTTAGAAACTGTTTTCTTCCCCATTCTCATTGCGGCGTTGATCGTTCTCAATACCATGCTCGGCTCGGTGTATGAGCGCGTCAAAGAGATTCACATTTTCTCCTCGATTGGGCTGGCTCCGTCGCATATCGGGATGCTGTTTATTGCGGAGGCGTTGGTTTATGCCATTCTCGGCTCGGTCATGGGCTATCTGCTCGGACAGTTGACGAGTAAAATTCTCGTTTGGACAGGCTGGCTCCCCGATCTCTATCTCAACTTCTCCAGCGTCAGTGCCGTTATGACGACGTTGATAGTCGTCGGCGTCGTGCTGTTGTCAACAATTTATCCGGCACGCAAAGCGGCGGAAGTGGCGACTCCTGCCGTAGACCGCACATGGCGCGTTCCCGACCCGGACGGCGATCACTGGATTGTGCCGCTGCCGTTCGCAGTCACGGGCGAACAGGCGTCGGGCTTGAATACGTTCCTGTCGGAATGGTTTCAGGCATACGAGGAGTACAGCATCGGCGATTTCGTCACGCAGGGCGTCCATTCCGAAGAGTATCAATCCGAAAAAGGTCTGGCATATCGCGTTGGGTGTATGACGTGGCTGGCTCCGTTCGATCTCGGCGTCTCGCAGCGGGTCGCAATCGAAACGACACCGACGGATACCGAAGACGTTTTCGAAATCAACCTCGTCGTTGATCGTGAGTCGGGCGACATCTCGAACTGGAAGCGCGTCAATCGGCGGTTCCTCAATACCCTTCGCAAGCAGTTCTTGATTTGGCGCACGCTCAAACAGGCGGATCGTGACCGCTATCTGCATGAAACCGACTATGCCGAAGAGGCTTATCCAAAGACGCCGCCAATCACCGGCGCACAACCGGCGGGCGGAGCCTGATTGCGCCAATGACGCACTTAGAATCCAGCGCGAAAGTGATCTGCGGCGACTCCCGCGCCATGCTGGAACTGCCTGATGCGGGTGTGGAATTGGTGATCACGTCACCGCCGTACTGGCAAATCAAGGATTATGGCATTCCGTCACAAATCGGCTTCGGTCAGTCGCTGCATGACTATCTGTACGATCTGACCCGTGTTTGGAGTGAGTGCGCCCGTGTTCTCAAGCCGGGACGCCGACTGTGCATCAACATCGGCGATCAGTTTGCTCGCTCGATAATTTATGGGCGATACAAGATCATTCCACTCCATTCGGAAGTGATCGCGCAGTGTGAGTCGCTCGGTCTGGATTATATGGGGGCGATTATCTGGCAGAAAAAGACGACGATGAATACGACAGGCGGAGCGGTCATCATGGGATCGTTTCCGCATCCGCCAAACGGCGTTGTCGAACTCGATTATGAGTATATTCTGCTGTTCAAGAAACCCGGCAAGTCGCCTGTCATTGCACCGGAACAAAAAGCCGCATCTGCACTGACAACCGCAGAGTGGAAAGAGTATTTTGCAGGACACTGGAATTTCGGCGGGGCGCGGCAGGTTCTGCATGAGGCGCAATTCCCGGAAGAGCTGCCGCGCCGCCTGATACGGATGTTCTCATTTCAGGGCGAAACGGTTCTCGATCCGTTTCTCGGCAGTGGCACAACGGCGAAAACGGCGTTGGAGTTGGGGCGCAGTGCTATCGGATACGAACTCAACCCGGAATTTCTGCCTGTCATTCGGGGTAAATTAGGCTGTTCCGATGCCGCATTGCCCTTCGATATGCCCTTTACAGTCGAAACGCGATGCCGCGAAACCGTTCCTGCTCCTGTTCTTAGTGGGTATTGCCCAACGGTTCAGGACGCAGAGCCGATCCGGGACGTGAAGCAGTTCAAGTTCGCGCCCGACCAAACGTATCGCGTGAGTGAGATCATAGACGAAACAACCCTGCGCCTTGATACGGGCTTGGTGATCTCACTTTTGGGAATTCACATATTGCCGGAATGCAAACCCAAAGTTCGGGAGTATTATGAGAAGTTTCTTGTCGGCAAGCAGGTTTTGATCAAAATCGAAGGGACGCCGGACGATGCACAAACACCGCTCCCCGTCTATCTTCAATTGACGAACAAACTTTTCGTCAATCGCAAAATGATCGAAATGGGCTTGGCGGTTGCCGATAAGAAACCGCACCGATTGCGTGCAAAGTTTCAGGCAATAAACGTGCCGCTGAAAACCAGAATGTAGGGAGAGAACAATGGCTCCTGTCGCACAAATAGAAAAAAGAACACGATTCGATGAAATAGAATATCCCGAAAGCGATGGCGAACCGATGGCAGAGACCGCCATTCATCAAGAACTGATGATCTACAACATTGTCGCATTAAGGCACTACTACGCCGACAATCCGATGGTTCATGTAGCGGGCAACAATTTTCTCTACTACGAAGAGGGAAATATCAAGAAGAATGTCTCGCCCGACATCTACGTTGTTTTTGGTGTCAGGCATTGGCTTCGTCCGATTTACAAATTGTGGGAAGAGGGCGGTATCACTCCCCGTGTCGTAATTGAACTGACCGCAAAAAAGACCAAAAACAACGATATGTTCGACAAATTGCTCTTGTACCGAGATATTCTGAAAGTACACGAATATATCCAATTCGACCCGACTGGCGATTATCTCCATCCTCGACTACAAGGGTATCGTCTCGAACGAGGTGTATACACTCGCATTCCAATGGAGAACGGTGACCGGATATTCAGTCAGAACTTGGGCTTGTATCTGGTAATACAGGAAGAATATTATCGGTTCCTCAATCCGCGCACAGACAGACTGCTGAAATCGCCCGACGAAATAAGAGAACAGAACGGGCAGTTGACCGAACAAAACGAGTGGTTGATAGAGCAGCAACATGAGACACAACGCCTGTTGCTTGTTGAGGCAGAGCGGGCGCGAAACGCCGAAGACGACTTGGCACAACTGCGTGCCGAATTTGAGAAAATGAAACAACAGAACGCTGCCGAATAGCCCAAAGTTGGGGCGATTCGTGCAGAACAGAAAGGGAGATTCCGCAAGCATGGCAAACATGGCGGAAGATGCAGATATGTCCAAATTGCGGGATCAGGTGGAAGCCGAATCCCGCGAAGAGGGCGAGACCGAGACGCAGTTCGAGGACGGCTTTAGCGGCAAAACCATTATTGGTGCGCTGTTTGTCGGCTTGATCATGCTTCCGGGCGCACTCTATCTTGGCTTGGTCGCAGGGCAGGGCTTAGGTCCTGCCGCTGAATGGGTCACCATTGTTCTCTTTGCCGAGATCATGCGCCGCTCGTTCCTGCCGATGAAGCGACAGGAGATTTACATTCTCTATTATGTCGCTGCGTCGCTGACACACATCACTTTGGGAGATAAAGGGCTGTCCGGCGGACCGTTCGGGTCGCTCATTTGGAACCAATACTTTATCACGTCTCCCCCCGCCAGTCTGATTGCCAAAGACATTCCGGGCTGGGTTGTTCCGCCGCCGGGGTCGGCGGCTCTCCAAAATCGCACCTTCTTCGATGCGGCGTGGCTCTATCCCATTCTGCTGCTCGTTGTGACCGAAGCGATGGGGCGTCTGAACTGGATCAGTGCCGGATACGTGCTGTTCCGTGTGACCTCCGATGTCGAGCGTCTGCCGTTCCCGATGGCTCCGGTTGCGGCATCGGGCGCGACGGCTCTTGCGGAAGCGGCGAGCAAAGAAGAATCGTGGCGGTGGCGCGTCTTTTCTATCGGCAGTATGATCGGGCTGATCTTCGGCTTTTTCTATATCGCGATCCCGATTTTTACCAGTGTCGTTTTCGGCAAAGCCTTCACTCTGATTCCGATTCCCTTCTTCGACCTGACTACCAATACCGAGAGCATTCTGCCGGCAGCCTTGACCGGCGTTTCCGGCGATCTTACCAAAATTCTGACCGGATTTGTTCTGCCCTATCCCATTGTACAAGGCTCGGTTGTCGGCTCGCTCGTGTGCCGTATCGGATTGGCTCCGTTTCTCCAAAGGGCGGGGATGTTCGGTGACTCCCAAAGCAATGGATGGACGCCGGGCATGGACGCTTTCTATACCAAACAGGCAACCGACATTAAGTTTTGGATGTCAGTCGGTATCGGGCTGCAGATTGCAGTTGCCCTCATCGGTTTGTACAGCGTGTTCCAAGCGTTCTCGAAAATGAGATCGCAGTCGCGTAATCGCGGCATGAAGATGACAATCCCGAAAGGGCGCGGCGATGTCAAACTTTGGATACCGCTTACCATTTGGTTCGTCATCACTTCCTGCTATATTGTGCTGACGAAATGGCTGTTGGGATACGGACCAAGCGCACAGCCCGGAGCCGTTCAATTTCCATGGTATCTGTTGATTTTCTACGGACTGATCTGGTCGCCCATCAACTCGTATGTCTCTGCCCGAATGATCGGAATCACAGGAACCGGCGTCACTTTTCCGTACCTCAAAGAAGTCTCGATTATGAAGTCGGGCTATCCCTATGCCGACATCTGGTACGCGCCGATTCCTATCAACGATTTCGGCTGGGTCGCACAGAAATTCCGTGAAGTGGAATTGACCGGAACCAAGTTCGTCAGCGTCGTCAAAGTCGAAGCGTTCATGTTTCCCGTCATTTTGACCGCATCGTTTATCTTTTGGGCGTTCTTCTGGCATACCAGTCAGATTCCGTCCTCACAGCATCCCTACGCCGCGAAGGTTTGGCCTATCAGTGCCACATTCCAAGCGATGTTCAACACGATCAACCGCTCATCGGATGGGATTCAGTGGGTCAAGGAGGCGATCAACGGGTGGCGGGTCGCGGGAGGAATCGGAGCAGGTTTGGGTATCTACTTTGTCTTCGGACTGTTCAAGCTGCCCGGCTTGTTCTTCTACGGATTTATCGGCGGATCGGGGGCGTGGCCGATGGATACGATCCCGACATTCTTCGGGGCATGGCTCGGCAAGCGATACTTCGAGAAACGATTCGGACTGGACAACTGGCGAATGTACACGCCCGTTTTGCTGGCAGGGTTTTCGTGCGGAACCGGCTTGATCGCGATGGCGTCTATTGCTCTTGCGCTGATCGCCAAGTCGGTCAATTATCTGCCGTTCTGAGGAGAGTATGAGTTTAGAAGCGGCATTGCGCCTCGCGCTATATCTGGCGGCACTGCTCTCCGGTCTGGCACTTGGAGCCGGATTGCTGGTCGGCTTCGGAACTAAGCGCGGCACAAAAAAGGGAATGAATGCCGCGCTCACTGTGCTGTTCGTATTCGTGGCGATAGACGTGGCGTTGATCATGGGAACGCGCCCGCTTGCCTTGAAGTACGATGTGCAGGTGGCGACATGGTTTGTCAGTGGCAATGCCGTCGGCATTGTGGCGCGGTTCACGGCGGGGGCGTTGCTGTTCGCGCTAGCGTGCGGATTGTCGTTCGGCAGGCGCAAACAAGCCCAACAGAATCCGTGGGGCGGGTTGACGATACCGGCGGGCATTTGTTGCCTCGCATGGCTGAGTATCGTCTTCTCTGTGAATCAAACGATCATGCTCGGTGCGAAAGAACTCGGTATTGGTCAGAGCAAGCCGAAAGAGCAGCTCAATGCCAATCAGGGCAGTGCCGACAATCTCAAAAGTCTGTATACGGCGTTTGCGATGTACGCGCAGGATTGGGACGCCCTGCCGCCCGCCAAAGATTGGATGAGCAACGAGGAGATCGTCAGCAAAGTCCAAAAAGACGAATGGCTTCATAATCCTGCCGTCTCGAATCGCACTGACGACAAATTCGGCTATGCCTATAACCAAAACATCGCCGAAAAACAATTAAACGGCAAACCGTTGAAAGATCAACTGGACGCCGCGACAACGCCGTTCTTGTATGAATCGAGCAAGACTGCAAAAAGCGCGTTTGATGCTTTCGAGAGTGCCAGCGGACTGGTTCTCTATCTGGATGGAACCGTCAAGCCGAAATAGGGAACAGGGAACAGGACACTGCTTTTCTGACAATGAGAAAATTTTAGCGTATAGAGAAAGACTTATGCCCGCAGCAACAAAACCGCGCCCGAAACCGAAAACGCCGCCTGTTCCGCCGCAAGAACCCGCCGAAATCGCCGGAGTTCCTACCGTCGTCGGCTGGCAGGGCGTTCGGTGCCAATTGCCGCCGGAATGGAGCCTCACGGGGCTTTCGATGAGTCGCGACAACGGCTATTTGCGGATAGATGCGCCCGGCGATGCCACTCTGACGGTGCAGATTCGCTGGATGAACGCCGCCAAGCCGAAAGCCAAAACCGCCTATTATTTGCTGGCTCCGCACTTTCGCCGCTGGCTTAAACGCCCGGAACCGGCAGTTCCTGCGCCCGAACTGCGCGGCAATTTGGAAAAATTGCTGAAAGATACCGCCAAGCAGTCCAAGAAAGCCAAAGCACCCTTCGACAGCACCATCAAGCCGGAAAAAACCGAAGGCGAACACGATGAGCGCAAAGCCATGAACTTCTCATGGATCGGCGAAGGGCGCGGGCAGGGCAAAATCTGGTACTGCGCGAAATGCAAACGGCTTGTGATCGCGCAGGTGGTTGGCATGGCAAAAGACAATGTCGCGATTGGACAAGTGGCGTCCGCGCTGCTTGGCAGTCTGCGGTGTCATTCAGACGACGGATTCGATACGTGGGCGTTATACGGCTTGGAAATCGGCATTCCTGAGAATTTCACACTGGAGACGCAACGCCTGACTTCGGGGCATCTGCACCTTGCCTTTTCGCGCAAAGGTGAGCGTATCATCGTGGATCGGTGGGCGTTGGCGAATATGACACTCAAAAAATTCACGCTGTCCGAATGGTTTCATCTCAATTCTGTTGTCAGCACCAAAGGCATGACCAAAGAGACAGAAACCGATCTTTTCGATTTCGAGTCCTTGCGCTATCGCGGTAAACTGACGGGCTACAATCTTGTGAGGGCGGCGCGTGAAGTCAAAATGCGGTTCCGCCGTTTCGCGACACGTTACGACGGAGGCATCTGGCATCAACCGGACGCGAACCGCATGGTGATGGTTCAAGTTTTGCACAACCGGAAAACAGAAAATCTTTGGCAGGAGATCGTCAAACGATGCGTCTGCCGCTGAAATCGCAGCTATATTATAAGATCGGGCGGTATCTGCCGTTCCTGAAAATCCGCCCGCCGGAAGTGGATCGCAAGCAGGTCATGACCCTGCGTCCGGGCAAGAATTCGCTGATCACCAGTGAAAAACAGGAAACAGGCGAGACGATCTTGATTGTGCCGCAGAACGAAAAAGTCAACCGTATCACGAAAACGGTGGCGAAATGGATGAAAATCCCGAACGAGCGCAAAATCGAATTGGATGAAGTTGGCGGCTATGTGTGGGAGTTGTGTGACGGCAGTCATACGGTAGAGGCAATCGTCAAGAAGACGAGCCAAGAGTATAAAATGAGCCGTCGCGAGGCAGAAGTTTCGGTGACGATGTTTTTGCAGATGCTGCACGAGCGAAGTTTTATCGGATTTTACAAAAAAACGGGCAGAAAAGTGTGAGGAGAATTCCCATCCTATGAGCGTGGAACAAGTCCATCCGGGCAATCCCCCGGCAGGAATACAAAAGCAGATTCAACTCCCTTGGAGCAAAGCACTGGAGATCAGTCTGCGAAGCATCAAGATTCGCTTTGCCCGATCCCTGATCACGGCAGGCGGTATCTTTCTTGGGATCGCCTTTTACAGTTCCGTGCGAGCGTCGGGACTGTTTCCTGTCGGCGAAGGGGCGGAGGCACGCGCTGCCGCGAATCGTCAGCAGTGGCTGGCGGTCATGGCATTGCTGGTCTGTTTTGTGGGAATTATGAACTCGATGCTGATGTCGGTCACGGAACGCTTCAAGGAGATCGGAACGATGAAGTGCCTCGGCGCACTCGACTCGTTTATCGTCAAACTCTTCTTTATCGAAGCGGTTTTGATGGGGTTCATTGCCTCGGCATTGGGCTGGTTGCTTGGTTGGCTGATCACGTCGGGCGTCCATCTCATCACCACTGGAACCAAAGATTTCAACGCAGCGTTCTGGACAGGTTCCCTTTCGCAAGCGGTTATATCTATTGCCATCGGCGCGGGTATTACCCTCTTTGCAGGGATTCCTCCGGCGATGCGTGTTGCGGGTATGCCGGCGGCGGCAGCATTGCGTTCGGAAGTGTGATGTGGGTCATCAGGTTATTGGGGCGTTGGGTTCGGGTACAAAAACGTACCCGGCTCAAGTACAGTCGTCCTACGGACGCAAATCCTCAATGGCAGCGTGATCACTCTCAATAGGGATCACCTAACGACCCAATAATTGAATGACCTAACGACCTAATTTTGAGAGGGCAAACAGAAACAATGGCGGGAAACGAATACGTTGTGCGAACACGCGGCTTGGTCAAGAAATTTACTCTTGGCGATGAGACACTTCGCGCCTTGGACGGCGTTGACCTCGATATCAAGCGCGGCGAATATATCTCGATTATGGGACCGTCTGGTTCGGGCAAATCCACGCTCTTCAATGCGATTGGCGGACTGGACAAGCCCGATGAAGGCTCGGTATTTATCAACGATGTAGATATGGCGCAGTTGGACGCCCGCGAATTGGCATATTTGCGCTGCCATACCATCGGGTATATCTTTCAGTCGTTCAACCTCATTCCGGTCATGACGGCGTTGGAGAATGTGACGCTTCCGACGGTGTTTGCGGGGATTTCGACAGATGACGGAATCGAGCGCGGCATCGAACTGCTCAATCTTGTCGGCTTGGGGCATCGCTTGCACCACCGCCCGACGCAGCTCTCCGGCGGTCAGCAGCAGCGTGTGGCAATTGCACGATCTCTGGCAAACCACCCTTCGATCATTCTCGCCGACGAGCCGACCGGAAACCTCGATCTCAAAACAGGCGAAGAGATTATCGAACTGTTGCGTCACCTTAATCGCGATCAAAACGTAACGATCATCTCCGCGACTCACGACCTCAAAATGGTGGACGTTTCGGATCGAATCGTGTGGATTAGGGACGGCAAAATCGCCAAAATTGAAGAACGTGCCGACATCGAACTCAATATCGGCAAAATGGAAAGCGAAGCCTCTCTGCACTGATACGTCGCCAAGCATTCTAGCCGAAAAGTCTTCCTATGTCTGAAACACATAGACCTTTTGATACGTCAACTCATGGGTCATTTGTCATGCTCACGCAAATAACTTGAATTTTGCCCGTCTTCGGATAGGGATGCGGGTATACCCACCAGAACCGCCAGAGCGATGCCGCCATTGGTGTGAATACTGCCGCAGTCAAGAGGCATATTCGCCCGATGTGTTCTCTCTCGAACACATTCATTCACGCAGTCGCGGCGGCTCAACCACTCTTGATAATCTCGCCCTTCCCTGTCAGGGATGCAACAACCACAAAGCCGCACGTACCCAAGCCCGTGATCCACAAACGGGCGAGATAGTTCCGCTCTTTCACCCGCGCCAGCACGATTTGAGCGAGCATTTTGCATGGAGTGCAGACTATATGCAGGTCATTGGGCAGACACCGACTGGACGCGCAACGGTGACCGCTCTGCAACTCAACCGCACTCGCCTCATCAACTTACGGCGTATCATTCGGAATTCTGGCTTGCATTCACCATAATCAAAATCAAGCCAAAACCTGTGCAGTGTGATATAATGAGAACTATCGAGCCAACTGGTCGCGGTGGAATATGTACTGCGCCCTTATCGAAACGATTATTTGCCTTTTGATCCTTTCACGCTATGAAAATTCATCGCCTAACACTGCAAAATTTTCGTTGCTTTGCTGAGAAAACGCTGGACTTTGCGCCGCAGTTCAATGTACTGATTGGCGACAATGGTTCCGGCAAGTCGGCAATTTTGGATGCTTTGGCGATTGGTCTGCGCGGTTTTCTCAATGGAATTTGGGTAGATACGTCTCCACTCCTCAATAAGGGCAATATTGCTCGGCGTATTGACCGCTACAACGCTGATGTTCCAACAACCGAACGTGCCTATCCTGTTGGCATCGAGATAAGTGGAATAATTGCTGGGCGGCAAGCGAAGTGGCGACGCTCGCTGGATAACAAACTCATCGAATCGGCAGAGGGAGATGCAGTTTGGTATATTGGGGCGGAACTTTGCTCAAAGGTTATTGAGGAACAGAGCATTATACTTCCACTCATAGCCTACTATGACACTGGACGAATGTGGCATCAGTCCGGATCATTAATTGATGACAAAATTCGGGAGATTGCTACCGATATTGAAACCGTATCACCGGGACCTCGACTTTATGGTTATGAAGATTGCCTGAACGCCGATACCAACTGCGAGTTTTTAGAGAAGTGGCTTAGAACTTATGAACTCAGCGTTCTACAGCGCAAAACGCCGAATCCTACATTGGACGGAATGAAGCGTGCAGTTGGCAAGTGCATGGATCGCTGGACAAAAATCACATATGATATTTTGCTGGATGAACTTATGGCAGAAGACGACAGCGGCAACCGAATGCCGACGCGCCTTCTGAGTGATGGACAACGCAACATTCTGTATATGGTTCTGGACATTGCCTATCGCGCCGTAACGCTCAATCCGCACTTTGGAGCGGAAGCGTGCGAACTCACTCCCGGCGTGGTTCTGATTGATGAAATTGACCTGCATCTCCACCCGAATTGGCAGCGGCGTGTTGTCAACGATCTGCGAACGGTTTTCCCGGAAATTCAGTTCATCGCCACGACCCACGCCCCGCTGATTATTCAATCGCTGCAAGCAGGTGAACTTATTGATCTCAACGACGGCAGCACAGGCGATTATGTCAATCGCAGTCCTGAAGACATCTTGGAGCAGGAGATGAACGTAACTCTGCCGCAACGCAGTGAGCGTTCCCAAAAGATGATCGCGGCGGCAGAAGAGTATTATCGTGTTTTGGAAACAGCCAAAACCACCCAAAACGGCAATCTCGCATCGCTCAAGCAGCGACTTGATGAACTCACCGAGCCATTTGCCGACAACGAAGCCTATATCGCCTTTTTGCGCTCGGAACGGCTCGCCGCCAGAGTGACCGATTGATGCGCCCTGTAGAAAAGGGAGATTGTCCTCAAAAAGATGGTAAGGATATTGTTTTCAAGAAATACGATCATGCTCGTCCCTCTTTATTATCACGTCTCGGCGAGTATTGTAGTTTTTGCGAAGTGAGAGTACCCTGCGGGCTTCATGTCGAACATCGCTTGCCTAAAAGTGTGGCGCGTTACGCGCATTTGGAATGCGAATGGACAAATTTTCTGCTCGCTTGTAGCAATTGCAACTCGAATAAGGGCAGTAAGGACATTGAAGAGGACGATTATTTTTGGGCAGATACGCACAATACCGCATTCGCTTTGGAGTACGGCGAAGGCGGGTTGGTCGAACCGCGTCAGGGGCTATCGGGAGAGGAAGCCCGAAGAGCGCAAAACTTAATTGCTCTTGTCGGGTTGGACAAAAAAGCGGGCAATCTCAAGACACAAAGCGATAATCGCTGGAGCAACCGTTTGGAAGTATGGAACACAGCGACAAGTCGTCGCCAGCGTTTGCAAACGTGCAATACGCCTGAAATGCGAGAATCAATTGCTATAATTGTGCGAACGTCAGGCTATTTTTCGGTTTGGATGACAGTTTTTGCCGATGATGCCGATATGTTGCGCCGCATCATTAACGCATATCCGGGAACTGCTGCGGATTGTTTCAACCCAATGGGGCAGTGTATTGCACGAATAGCCAGAGCCGAGTAGCGAATCTTCTCGCTTCGAGATGACGGCGTGTATAATGATGAGAGAAACAGAGAGAGTTTTATGTCAAAAGTCAGTGTGATCAATTTAGGGTGTGCCAAAAATCAGGTGGATTCCGAGGAGATGCTCGGCGTTCTCGCGCAGGACGGGTACAGTGTTGAGACCGCCCACAGTCCCAAAGATTCGAGCGACGATACCGATGTTGTCGTGATCAATACGTGCGGGTTTATCGAGGCGGCACGCGAAGAGTCGATCAATACCATTCTCGAAGCACTCAAGCGCAAACAACGCGGCGAAATTCAGAAGGTTGTCGTGACAGGCTGCCTTGTGCAACGCTACGCGCAGGAACTCCAAAAGGAACTGCCCGACGTAGACGCCTTTCTTGGAACCGGCGAGTATGGACGCATCGGAAATATGGTCGGGCAGTCGCTGGTCGGCACGACTCAACTGCTGCAAGTCGCCGAAAAGCCGCACCATCGCTGGGTAGATGTCCCCTCTCGTATCCGCATGGGCAGCCCGTGGACGGCTTATCTGAAAATCTCGGAAGGCTGCGATCATACCTGCACGTTCTGCGCGATTCCTTCGTTTCGCGGCAAGCACGTCAGCAAACCCATGGAGCGGATTCTCTCCGAAGCGGCGCAATTGGCAAGTCAGGGCGTCAAGGAACTCAATCTCATCGCACAGGATTCCACGCAGTATGGCTATGATCTCTATGGGGAGATGCGTCTGCCGCAACTGTTGCGCGAACTCTCCGCAATAGACGGCATTCACTGGATTCGCCTGTTTTATTGCTATCCGTCGCGAGTCAATCGCGGCATCATCGAAGCCATTGCCACCACGCCCAAAGTCTGCCATTATATTGATATGCCGCTCCAGCACGCCGACAACGAAATGTTGCGAATGATGCGCCGCCCCATGAGTTACGACGGCTACCTCAAACTGCTGTCCGGTTTCCGCAGTGCCGCGCCCGATGTCGCCATTCGCACCACGTTTATTGTCGGGTTTCCGGGCGAAACCGATGCACACTTTGCCAACTTAGAACGCTTCATAGACGAGGCGCAATTTGACCGTGTAGGCGTCTTCGAGTATTCCGTCGAAGAAGGCACTCCCAGTGGAACCATGCCGAACCGTGTTCCTGCCCGTATCAAACGCCAGCGCAAAGACGCTCTGATGCGCCGCCAGCAAGCGATTTCGCTGTCGTGTAACCAGAAGTGGCTGGGGCGCGAAATGGAGATTCTTGTCGAGGAGCGCGTCGCCGACGATCCGACAACCGCCGTCGGGCGTTCGTTCCGCGATGCCCTTGAGATTGACGGCTTGGTTTCGGTTCGCAACTGCACGGCAGAACTCGGAACCTTCGTCAAAGTCAAAATCACCGAAGCCCTGCCCTATGATTTGGCGGGCGAACAACTGTAACGCCGCCCTCACCCCCAACCCCCTTCCCAATTTGGGGAGAGGGGAGACATATCGAGAGGAAACCCAAATATCATGAACCGCCGCGAATTTGTCGCTTCGTCCTTGACTGCCGGACTGACAGGAGCCACTGCGATGCCTTCCCTTGCCGAGACCGAAATCGCTCTCGCCGAACCCAACGCCCGCGAATACTATGAACTGCGCCAGTACCACGTTTGGCGCGGCAACATGGCAAATCGCCTTGATGATTATCTCAAAAACGCCTACGTTCCGGCGATGCGGCGACTCGGAGCCGGACCTATCGGCGTCTTTAACGTCATGATTGGCGACGACAGCCCGACAGTTTATGTCCTTACGCCCTACAAAACCGCCGAAGCCGCTCTGACTCTGACTTCGCGCCTTTCCAGTGATGCCGACTATAGGGAAGCGGGCAAAGCCTTTATTGATGCGCTGCCATCCGATCCGCCGTATGTCCATCTCGAAAGTGCTTTGCTGCGTGCATTCGAGACGATTCCCACGCTTGAAGTTCCTGCCGCTGCCGCTGAAAACAAGCCGCGCATTTTCGAGCTTCGCACTTATAAAAGCCACAGCAAAATGGCGAGCCGCAAAAAGATCGAGATGTTCGATAAGGGCGAAATCGGCATTTTTCGGCGCGTCGGGGTCAATCCTGTGTTCTTCGGTGAAACATTGATCGGCAAGCAGACGCCCAATCTGACCTATATGGTGACCTATTCCGATATGGCGGCACGCGATAAAGCGTTTGGCACTTTTATTGCTGATCCCGAATGGAAAACGCTTTCCACCATGCCTGAGTATAGTAAAATCGAGTTGGTGACGACGATCAGCAGTGCGTTCCTGCGTCCCGCGTCCTACTCGCAAATTTAGGTAACGAACGCTTCCTTTTCGCTGTCTTATTAGAGTAGGAGAATAAGATTATGACCCTGACACTTGAACTAACACCACAGCAAGAACACTACCTCAAATCTCTGGCAGAGCAGAAAAAATTGCCTGTAGAGAGCATCGTTGATCGCCTCCTTACCACAGTGTCGGCAGACATCGACGATGAGCAAGATGACGAATTCGATGCCATGTGGGCAGAGATTCAGAGCTGCAACGGACAACCCACTGAGGAAGACTTAGACGAAATGTTTGCTGCATTCGATGCCATTATGCCCTCTGATATACCGCCCCTGCCCGCAGATTTTTCACGGGCAGACATTTACATGGATCATGACTGATGAAATGCCTGCTGGACTCAAATATTCTCCTGCGGATGGTTTTCAAATCTGATCCTCATTCTTTCTTAGTGAGGCGGGCGATCAGACGACTCAAACGGCAGGGCGTTTTGCTCTATATCCTGCCGCAAAATCTTACGGAGTTTTGGAATGTTGCCACGCGCCCAACGACGGCACGCGGCGGATATGGCAGGACGCCGCAGGAGGCACGCGAGTTGGTCAAGAATTTGCTGCGCCGCGTTAAACTGATTGACGAACCGCCCCAAACGATTCAGCGTTGGCTACGTCTGGTGACACAGCACAATGTTTCCGGCGTCCAAGTTCATGATGCACGACTTGCCGCAGGAATGCACTCTGCTGGAATTACTCACCTGCTTACGCTCAACGTGAACGACTTTGGACGTTATCGAAATATCACGCCTATTCACCCGCAAGATGTATGATGCAGAGTGTGAAAAATATCACGCGGAATTTCTGCTGCCGCATTACGTATAAGACCATAATAGAAGAATAGAAAAGAGTGCGGATTTTGGAACGCCGATAGCCCAACGATGGCACGGCAGAAGAAGGATACCGAAACACAATGACAGCAGCACCGAAACCGACGGGCAAACGCTCGCCGGGAATTACCAGTTATACGACGAATTTTCAGGGCGTCAAATCGCGGCAGCTTTTGATTTTTGCTACGCTGATCACCGTCATCCTGAACTTTGTGCCGTATGCCGAATTTTTGCTGTACCCTATTCGGCTCTTTGTGACATTCGTCCATGAAAGCGGACACGCTCTGGCGGCAATCGCGACGGGCGGCGATGTGATGTCCGTGCGAATCAATCCCGACGGAAGCGGCTTGACCATAACGCGCCAATCGCCGTTTTGGGCATGGCTTACCTTGTCTGGCGGCTATCTCGGCACTGCGATCTTCGGGGCAGTGTTGTTGCTTGTCGGCACGCGCAATCGTGCCAACGCGGGGCGCATCACCCTGCTGGTCATGGGCGTTTTCCTCTTGCTGATTGCGCCGCTTTGGGGTTGGCGCGATGGGTTTACGCTGATCACAGGCTTGGGATTGGGCGCGGTTCTGCTGGCGATGGCGAAGTTTCTGCCGCTCAAGGGCGCGGATTTTGCGGCGACGTTCTTGGCAGTACAATGCAGCCTCAATGCCTTGCTCGACCTGAAAATTCTGCTTCATTTGACAGCGATGGGTTCGGCGCACAACGATGCCGCGTTTATGCAGCAGCACTATGGACTGCCTGCGATCTTTTGGGCAGTGACATGGGGATTAATGGCGGCGGGAGTTCTCGCGGTTTCTCTGCGCTTCTATTGGCGGGCAACGCAAGACCGAGGCGCGATCATGAGAGCCTAATCCGATGGCACACGCCACAACACCCGACATCCGAAATATCAAACCAAACGAACCGGGAGCCTGCCAGCATTGCGGCGCATTGGTCTTCGGCGATACGCTGAAGTGTCCGCAGTGTCGGCGGTTCCCTGTCAAGATTCATTCGTGTCCGCGTTGCAAGGCGATTTCTGCGCCGGAAGCGGACAACTGTTGGAGGTGCGGCAGAGTATTTGCCCCCGACAGCGATTACCTGTGACGTATTTCACAGTTTGTCTGCTATGTCGTTCACTTGTTTCCGAGGGGAAAATTGAAGATAATGAACGTCAAATAAAAAGGGCGGTTCCCGTCCTTTTTTTCATTTTGTGCTTTTGGGGAGAGTTGAATGGACGTTCAGTTATTAGGAACATCAGGCGCAGAAGGGATACCCGGTCTGTTTTGTCGCTGCGAAACGTGCAATGAGGCGCGGCAGCGCGGCGGCAAAGAGATACGGACACGCTCCTCCGCGCTGATTGATGGCGTTCTCAAGGTGGATTTTCCGCCCGATATTCTGCATCAGGTCATCCAGAACAATCTTGACTTGAGACAGATGGAAGCCTTGCTGTTTACGCACGCGCACGACGATCATTTCGCATGGGCAGAACTCCAATATCTCGGCAAATACTTTGTGACCGATACCCCGAAGCCGCTGCCGATTTACGGTCCGCGAGACGTGATTTGCCACCTGAATCACTGTCTGGATTGTGACTCCGTGCCGGTAACGCTTCATCTGCTGGAACTGCATGAAACGGCGATGGTGGGGAATTATCTGGTGACGCCGATTGCCGCCAACCACGACCATTCTCAAGAGTGCTTCAACTATATCATCGAGGACACACACGGGCATCGGTTGCTTTATGCCACTGATACGGGCTGGTACGAAGCAACGACGTGGGAGTTTTTGGCGTCGGAGCGGCTTGATGGCGTCCTTATCGAATGCGGCAAAGGGCTGCACGAAGGCGGTTATGCCGGACATATGGCGATCAGCGACGTAATCCGAATGCGCGACAAATTGATGGCATTCGGGACATTGGAGCCGACTGCGCCTGTGGTAACGACTCATTTTGCTCATACGGGCGGACTGCTGCATACCGATCTCGAAACTCTCTTGTGTCCTCATGGCATTGAACCCGGCTTCGACGGCATGAGGTTTCGGGTTTAGGCAGGAGTTTTGCCCGCGAGTGCCGAATTGTCCCTCTCTATCTGATCCTATAGAGGGGTGGTTGCAAAATGAATGATATGGGGGAACGCGATGACGATATGAGACGTTTGATTCGCGTTCCCGACTGGTTCTCCCACGCCGAAGAGCATTTTGCAGAGCGCAGAGAATACATTCGGCAGAAGTTCGAGTCCGCTGCTGAGGCAGAAGCGTTTGCTTCTCAATACGGCGTCACTGCAATTTATGGGGATCGCCTTGATATTGCAGAGATGGCGAACACGCTTCTGATAGAACTGGATGAGCGAACTCTGCCTAAACCCTTGACCATACTGACGACGACATCCGTATTTGAGAGAATGCAGGATGACTGGCAACGAGCAGTCGCAATGACCGAGAACGGCGTTATCTTTCTCAATCCTGCTGCCCCTTTATGGAACACGCCTGTTTCAGTGGCTTGTCTCCTTTACTCTTTGGGTTATTGGTCAACCCCGCATCCTCTTCATGCTGTGTATCATGAGGCAGGGCATTTGGCTCAAGAAAATCAAACAAGCAGGCAAAAGAAGCTGACCGCACGCGAGGCGAGTAAGGCAGATGCGGTCAGTGTCAGGGCAAAACAGGATGCCGATGAGTTTGTCGCAGAAGTATTCGTGGGGCTACTTACTGGTGTACAATATGATGCCGACATCCTGCGGATGTATCGCCGTTTTGGAGGAAAGACTCTATGATTACAGTAGTACAATGTGCGTTTTGTATACATCTCCGTTACGAAGGTAGAAAGCATTTCTGTGAGGCATTCCCTAAGGGAATTCCCGATGATATTACTCACGGATTGCGTGACCATCGTTTGCCGTATCCGGGTGATCATGGTATTCGTTTTGAACTCAAACCGGGAATCCCTGCTTCATGGCTGGGAGATTTGCCGGAGGAAGAATCAGCCAAAGACTCACCCGAAAAGGAGTTGGTGAGAGCCTCTTGATGGCATTGAACCCGGCTTCGACGGCATGAGGTTTCGGGTTTAGGCAGGAGGCTC
>CAZPZP010000002.1:0-22440 GCA_964591025.1 uncultured Chthonomonadaceae bacterium | reverse complement strand
CTTGTACCGAGTTGGAAATTGGAAGGAGTCGAAGAGGGACTCAAGCGCGGACGTGAGGAAGGCAAAGAGGAAGGGCGTCGAGAAGCCTTTCAGGAAACACTGCTCAAGATGACGACGAAAAAGTTCGGGGAACTGCTGGAAGAGACCGAAGTGCAAATTCGCCGACTGAGCCAAGAGCAGTTGGAGAGTCTGGCAGAGGCGTTGTTTGACTTCGCGCAGGTTTCCGAGTTGGAAGCGTGGCTGCAATCCGCTTCATCGGCACAAAATTAGGCGGCTTTGGACAAAAAATTCGGCAGCGTCGGATTTTCGGAGAGTGAGGACGATACCATGAGAGCAATTCGATTTTGCTCTTCGACGCTCCACCGAGCAGTTCGTATCGCGTTGGTGAGTGTATTGAGTTCGCCGTTCTCCGCCAATGTCAGCAGTGCCTCGATAACGGCTGAGTCCCACTGTTTGTCCGCTCCGTTTTGAAGAATCGCCAACGCCTCTTTCGGCAGCATTCCGGCGCGATACGGACGCTCGCTGGTCATGGCGTCATAGGAGTCGGCGACGGCGACAATTCGCGCACCGAGCGGAATCGTTTCGCCTTCCATTTTGTCGGGATAGCCCGCGCCGTTCCACGCTTCGTGATGATGGCGGACGATCTCCAAAATTTCGGGGTTATCGAAAATTGGGCGCAGGATGTCCTCGCTTAAAACCGGATGCTTTTCGATCTCTGCGAACTCTTCCGGCGTCAGTTTACCGGACTTGTTCAAGACTGCCTCGCGCACGCCGATTTTGCCGATGTCGTGAAAGAGTGCGGCGAGATATAGACTGTGTCCGAATGCGGTATTTTCAGGATAAAGGGCGTGTGTCAGTTTCGCCGAAATCTCCGCAACGCGCCACGAATGATCCCGCGTATAGCCATCTTTGGCTTCCAGAGCGTTGTTGAGTGCCACCAGTGCATTGAGGAACATTCGGTGCTGGATCGCGATTTTTTCCTCATAGAGTCGCGTGATGCAGAGTGCCTGTTCGGCGACCTGCGCCTCCAACTCCGCCTGCTGCGCCGATTGTTCCCGCTCATAACGCGCCCGAAACAGCAGAAGTTGCCGCCGCTTCAGCGCGTTTTCGACACGCGCCAATACATCTTTGATATGGAACGGCTTCGCAATATAATCGAAGCCGCCGTTTTGCATACAGGAAACCGCAATGGACAGATCAATCGCCGCCGTGATCATGATGACGCCAAGATAGGGATCGATCTGCTGCGCCTTCTGCTGTAACTCCTCGCCGCGCATTTTCGGCATATGAATATCGGAGAGCAGCAACGCGAACGGAAACAGACGCAGATAAGCCAAAGCCTCTGATCCATTGGAGACCATGACCGCTTCATAGCCGGCGGCTTCCAACGCCTCGACGAGCAACTCCGCGATCTCTTCCTCGTCGTCCACCACTAAAATTGTGCGTAACTGTTCCGGTGTGACACTCACGATTCGTATCCTTGTCTGATAGATAAATTACTTGAACGTGGTACATTTACAAGAGCGGGCATTAAAAATACCCGTCTCGGTGTCCTGACGGACGAGCGTCCTTCGGACGCAAATACGTGCCGTGTTTACCTGATTTGTCTTAGGCGGCTTTTTTGCGTACGGAACGCGCCGGAAGTTTCAGCGTGAACTGTGTTCCGACGCCGACCTGCGTCTCCAACTCCATGCTGCCACCGTGCGATTCGATAATTCCATGACAGACCGATAACCCCAATCCGGTGCCTTCGCCGATGTCTTTGGTGGTGAAGAACGGATCGAAAATGTGGGGCAAAATATAGGCGGGGATGCCGCTCCCTGTATCGGCGACGCTCAGCATACCCCATTGCGTGCCGTCTGCCTCCGTGATAGTGCGCGTACTCAGTGTAAGGATACGACTGCCGACGGGTTTTGTCCGTAGTGCATATTCGGCATTGTTGAGCAGATTCAAGAGGACTTGCTCCAATTGATTTTCATTACAATAGGCGCGGGGACGGTTGTCGGCAAAATCTTTACAGATTTCGATGTCGGATTTTTCGAATTTATAGCCGCAGATGTCGAGCGTCATTTCGACCAAAGCGTTCAGAGAGACGATGCGCCGTTCGGAGCCATGCGTGCGAGCGAATGACAACAGCGAACGCACAATTTTGGCGGTGCGCTCTGCCATCGTCAGAATGGCGGCGGCTTTTTTCTGTACGCGAGCGTCGGGATGCGTCTCCAACAACTGACAATGCCCGGAAATGGCGGTCAACGGATTGTTAATTTCGTGGGCGACGCCCGCCACCAATTCGCCCAATGCCGCCAACTTTTCCGACTGAATCACTTGCGTTTGCAGCAGCTTTTTGTCGGTAATGTCCAGAGCGGTTCCGAGAACTTGAATGACAATGCCCTCCGCGTTGCGCTGAAAGGGAGTTTCGCGGCTGAGAAGCCACCGCCATTCGCCGTTTTTGTGCCGCATTCGGTATTCTATCTCAAAAATTTCTCCCTCTTCCGCATGGCACTGTTTTTGAGAATGGGCAACGATGAGAGGAAAATCTTCAGGGTGGATTAACGTCGCAAGCAGTTTGTCTTGGCTCGCTTGAACCTCTTCCGCCGTATAGCCGAGGACATTGACAAGTTCTCTGTTGGCGTAAACATTGCGGTCGTTTTCTCGGTCATAGATATAGATGATTTCGGGCGTGGTATCGGCGATGCGACTGAGGAAATGGCGGCTGTCACGCAGATTCTGTTCGGCAAAGGAGCGTCTCTGCTCGTTGCGCGTCGCTTCCATCAATCCGGCACACGTCGAAACAAACGGATCGAGAAACTGAACCAACTCAGTGTCGTATCCATTGGGGCGGTTGGCGATCCCGATCACGCCGATGAGTTCCGTTCCGCTCCAAACCGGCAAGCCAAGATAGGTGAGAAGTTCGGAATATCCGGCGGGGCGCGGCTGCCCCGTCGGAGCGACTTCGTTGGCGATAACAATCGTCTCTGTCAGACCGTAGGGAGCAAAAAGCCGTTCGATTTTGCGCGTCTCTGCGGGCATATTTTTATGCCCGTGAAAGCGGCTGCTTTCCGAGTCCCAATCGAGACTGGTGAGCGCGAACGATCCGAGTTCCGGCTTGCCCTGAGCATTCTCCTGCACTTCGGCAATAAATCCATAAACGCTGTCGGTGAGGACGAGCAGACTGGTGAGCAGTTCCTCGAACACGACGCGCTTGTCGAGTGCCGTGATAAACTGGGTTTGTGCCTGATGCAGACACGCCAGCAATGCCTGTGAACGCCGCGCCGCCTCTTGTGCCTGAATTTGATCCGTCACATCGCACAGATAGCCGTTCCAGTGGATACTGCCGTCTGCGCCGTGGCGTGTAGGCTTGGAGACCGCTTGAATCCATCGCAAGGAGCCGTTGACATGGCGAATACGCCCTTGCCAGTGGAACCGGGTCAAATTCGCCGCCGACTCCATGATGCTCTCTTGGAGCGAAGCGGCATCGTGCGGATGGACAGTACCCAATGCCAGACCACTCTCGTTGATGATGGTTTCCGGCGACACGCCATAAATTTCGATGCACCCACTACTAACATAGGAGAATGTCATCTGTCCATCAGGAGAGAGGACAAAACGGTAGATCATACCGGGAACATTTTCGATCATGCCGCGCAGTACGTTGGCAGAGATTTGTTCCTCTGAAATGTGACAGTTTTTGCCGGACATCGCACTCCTCATTTTGGGCGCAGCACGGCGTCGAGAGGGAAAAGTAGGATACTGCGGAAAATTATCGGCAGATTCTGTGAAAAGTACAGGGGCAGGGGTCTCTTGATCAAACTCTCAATCGGAGACGATACAGAACCACACACGTAAAAGAGAAAAGGAGAACACAGACAGATGGCGAAACATTCTACGATGTACGAAAGCGAAAGTGGAGAGAAAGCGATCATTGTCTCCGTTGAACCGAACGAGGATTTGCGTCCTTATGCGATTCAGGAGATGACGGCGTTGACAGAGACGGCAGGCGGCGAGGTTGTCGGCGAGTTTTTTCAGCGGCGTGACCGTCCCGACCCACGCTATTATATCGGTCCCGGCAAAACCGAAGAACTCTATGCGGGCGTTCAGGATACCAAAGCCGATCTCGTCATTGTGGACAGCGAGCTGTCTCCTGCTCAGGCACGCAATTTGGAAGAGGCGGTCAAGTGCCGCGTCATTGATCGCACGCAGCTCATTCTCGACATTTTTGCCCAACGCGCCCAAACCCGCGAAGGCAAGCTGCAAGTCGATCTCGCGCAATTGACCTATCTGCTTCCGCGCCTCGGCAATCTCTATACCAAGTTCGAGCGGCAACAGGGCGGTATAGGAGTGCGCGGCGGTTCCGGTGAAACGAAACTGGAGACTGACCGCCGCAAAGTGCGCGATACGATCAGCGATTTGCAGGCACAATTAGGCGATGTTCGCAACATTCGGCAGCAGCAACGTGCCAACCGCAGGCGATTGCCCTTCCCGACAGCGGCAATCGTAGGCTATACCAGTGCGGGCAAGTCTACGTTGCTCAATGCACTCTCTAACAGTGATGTGCTTGTTGACCCGAAACTGTTCGCGACTCTTGACCCAACGACGCGGCGCGTGGAATTGCCGGACGGCTGGGCGATTCTGCTGACGGATACGGTAGGGTTCGTTCGTAACCTGCCGACTCATCTTGTCGCGGCGTTCCGTGCGACGCTGGAAGAGACGGTTGAAGCCGACTTTCTGATCCATGTGGTGGATGTCAGTCATCCGCATTATGAGGTGCAGATGGACGCAGTCATCGAAACGCTGGAGTCGCTGGGGGCGGCAGACAAGCCGACGATCACGGTGTTCAACAAGGCAGATTTGATCAAAGATCAGTCTGCTCTGCGGGAATTGGTCGCTGATACGGAGAATGCGTGTTATATTTCGGCGGCGAAGCGCGACGGACTGCCGCAGCTATTGGATCGCATTATTGCAATGCTGGGCGACCTTCTTACCGAGGTGAATCTGTGCATTCCCTACGACAAAAGCAATCTGGTTCAGCAGTGTTATGAGTTTGGGCGTGTTGTTCAGATCGATTATGAGGAGAGCGGAATTCAGGTTCATGCCAAAATCACGCGGGAATTGGCGGGGCGTCTGCGCGAATACGCCGCCGAGGCTTCTGCCGCCGTCGCGCTTTGAAATCTGCGGCTATTGTCTCTTTTTGTGCGCGTGAAAGAGTGACGGTTCGAGGGGCGAAACCCCGAACCGCCCCATTTAGAGACTACTATGGCGTTAGCTCAGAAGCCGTCATGATCAGGGTGCTTCTATCGGCTTGCCCCATCCTAAATACGTTGTGCCATCCCCTGCACCATCCGCCATAATGTAGAACATTTTTCGGTTAATTGGCTTTTCTTTTTGTGGAGCAGTTTGCTCGAATGAAGGACCACGTTGATTGTCTTTAGTACGCAATTCTAAATATGCCTTGTCAAAATGGGCAACATGGTTTGGCAATTTACCATGATACAACGAATAATCTATCATCCCACCACCAAATATTGTACGGTACACGATAGCACGAGTCAAGGCATCTTTTGCCTGTGCATTCAACTGCCCAAACGCTATGTTCTTGTCCACCTTCTTCGCTGCAATCAGGTATCGCACCAGTTCGATATGGCTGTTCTCGATTACTTTCTCGCCTCGCTGATTGTTACTGATGTCCAAGACACCCAACGAAGAGAAGGACGCTTCCTTTCCTTCTGGAAATCTCTCTTGAATTTCGTTAGGGGCGATTTGATTGCCAAACATCGTCCGCCATTCAGTCGGCATTGCCTTGCTGATAAGCAATGCTGCCTCTTGAGCGTTGCGGGGAGCATCTCGGCGCGGCAGCACAATTTCCAACTCATCGGGTCGGGTTTTCTGCCATTTTAGGTCGAGCAGACTGCATACAGTGCTGAGAATCTCTTTTGCCGTTTGCGAGGCAGAGGCAAGGCAGATGCGGCGTTCCCGCAGCGGTTCGGCGACATAAATCCGATAGCCTGTTGCCTCAGACAGACGCCCTGCCAGTTGTGATAGCGACTGAGGAGAACCATTAGACTGAATAGGGATTGCAAGTGAGGGAGGGTTTCCCTCCTTCCGGGAAGTAGGCGACTGAGTCTCCGCAGACGGAACACGCGGCACCAGCGTCTCTTGTTTTGCTTGGTCAAGCAACGCCGTGAATTCCGTCTGAGAGATGCTTGATAGGGTTCGGGTGACTTTGCCTTTGCCTCGCGGACGCCACTCCATCAGCAGATCATAATGCGGTTCTTTCTCCTCTACCCTTTGCACTGTCCGCAACGTCACCGTCGCGCTCGGCAAATTGTGAAGAAGTTGTTTCATACTCTGCCACAAGATGAGTGTTCCGAAGAAAGTACGGGCGACAACAAGTTGCGAAAGCTGCTGTTGTAAGAAAGGAGATATTGTGGTGATAGGAAGCCGTTTCCCTAATTCAAGGTGATGCTTTTGTTCAGCACTGAGTTGAAAATAAATGTCTGTAAGAGGAAATTTTTGAACCGCTTCAGAATTAAGTTTCAATGCATCCAAAACATTCAGAACGTCATCGCTGGTTCGGAGCATTTCGGTGCGACTTACTTGGGCATATTCTTCCTGTTTACGAAAACGCTTTCTCAGGGTGATGGCATTGGTCTTGGTCGCTGTCCATTCCAGATCATAGAGTTCGCCGAGTTTGTTAAGTGCCTCTTCCAGTGTTCCTGCGCTCTCAAAGTCTGTTTGCTTGATGCCAGGAATACCATCGCAAACCATAAATATCTTTCCCTGTCGTCCAATGCGTTGGAGAACCGCAGCGAAAGAAATGTCTTTACCAGAGAGATTGATTGGACGGCGTAAAAACGCGGGTGCAGTTGGCACTTTACCAGAATTTTCTAACTTCTGAGCATGAGCAAGCGGACATAACACAAGCAGTGAAACAATGCAGCCGAGAAATCTCCCGGCTGCATTTTGTATAAAGTAATATCGCATTGCCATTCTACTGCCCTCCACCTTGTCCTCCACCTGCTGGAGGAAATGCAAAAATGACACTGCAATGCGCCGATGCTTCAGCAACGAAACTTCCTGCTGTTGACAGAATCTTTGTATTCGCCATTGTCTGAAAGGACACAAACTGTGTTCTGCTATCCACGTTTGTCCTTGTATGCGAACATTGCTCATTGCGATAAAAGTTTTGAGGGGTTTCGGGAGGATTAGAATGGGTTGACTGAATCAGGACGTGATTATTGTCCCAGATACTTGCACTACCAATAGAATCGTTAAACGTATGGCTTCGATAGCCGGAGAGTGTTTTGTTATAAGTTACTCCAAAATCCGTGGCATTCTCAAGAGGTCCATCAAAAACTAAAGTGTAAGTAAAATTACTTTCAATCCGTGCCTCTTTCGTTATTTCGCCACTTTCAGAATGGGCAAAACCTCCATAAGGAGCGGAGGAGAAAAAAAGATTCCAATAATTCATGGTGGTTGCGGGATTGGGTTTCCTATCAAAAGGAAACTCATCGAGATCAGTTACCGCCCATTGATTCGTTTGTGCGCTGCCATTTTGGCATAGAGAAATAAAGGCAACAGCCATAGTTGCCAACGCAAGTCCTTTTCGCAAATCCATCGTTTGCTCCTTCTGGAGAAAAGCCCGCTGGGGCAGTGAGTATTGTGCAAGCAACATCTGCTCTATAAATGACAATCTGTTACTCACTTGAGATTCTACCCCCCTTGTTCTCCTGTCAAGAGTTGAACGAAAATTTGCAATTATTTTTGCCTGAGTTGCGTTTTCCTTTACATTCGCGTATTATGCGGACATACGTTTGTTGAGAGTTTAAGGTAGGCATCTGGGGATGCTCGATCTGCTCAAGCACGATATTGCGGAGGCAAGCGAACTGTATGCCGATGTGTGGCTCGGCTTTTTCCGCGTGGAACTGACCGGACTATTGGACGGCGCAGATTTCATGCAGATTGACGTTTCGGTTGTGGACAAAACCTCCGAACCGCCCGACTTCGAGACGATTATGGCGTTGGCGAGTAAGCCCGTGATGTCCGCCGCCGTTCCTCTTTGGTTTTCTGCGGACAGTGCAGTATACTCTGGACATGACCATCAAAGAGAGAATGGCGGCGATAGAACGCTATGAAGTCCACCCATATTGACGTTTCGGTTGTGGACAAAACGCCCGAACCGCCCCACTTCGAGACGATTATGGCGTTGGCGAGTAAGCCGTCTCTACTATTTTATCTCTACGGTCTGCCCAAATCCTATATAGGTTGTGCCATCTCCTGCTCCGGCGGCATTGATGCCAAACCCTCCCTTTTTTATAGACGGGACAGGCATTGGTTCATGGTTTCCGACGCCGGGGCGTCGTTGGTTCTCCTCAGTTTGTAAATCTAAATATGCCTTGTCAAAATAGGCGACATAGTTTGGCAGTTTGCCGTGATAGAGAGGATAATCTATCATCATCCCACCACCGAACATCGTGCGGTATATAATAGCACAGGTTAAGGCATCCTTTGCCTGCCCGTTCAAATGCCTGAATGCTATAGGCTTATCTATCTTTTGCGCCGCAATCAGGTATCGCACTAATTCAAGGTAACTATTCCCAATCACTTTCTCGCCTCGCTGATTGTTACTGATGTCCAAGACACCCAATGAAGAGAGAGACGCTTCCTTTCCTTCGGGAAATCTCTCACGAATTTCGTTGAGGGAGATTTGAGTGCCAAATAACGCACGCCATTCCGTCGGCATCGCTTTGCTGAGGAGCAGTGCTGCTTCCTGAGCGTTGCGCGGAGCGTCTCGGCGCGGCAGCACAATTTCCAACTCGTTGGAGCGGGTTTTCTGCCATCGCAGGTCGAGCAGACTACAGATTGTGCTAAGAATCTCTTTTGCCGTTTGAGA
Organism: uncultured Chthonomonadaceae bacterium; assembly: GCA_964591025.1. Classification (GTDB taxonomy): domain Bacteria; phylum Armatimonadota; class Chthonomonadetes; order Chthonomonadales; family Chthonomonadaceae; genus CAZPZP01. The sequence goes on along the minus strand of CAZPZP010000002.1, from coordinate 13,550 downwards.
CGTAGAGGCGAGGCAAATGCGCCGCTCTCGTAACGGCTCAGCGACATAAAGCTCATAGCCCGTTGCTGCCGAAAGACGCATTGCCAGTTGCGAGAGTGATTGAGGAGAGCCATGAGACTGGATTGGGATTGTAAGGGAGGGAGGGTCTCCTTCCTTCCGAGAAGTAGGCGGCTTAGTCTCTGTAGATGGGAGAAGAGGTGTCAACATCTCTTGTTTGGATTGGTCAAACAACGCTGTGAATTCCGTCTGAGTGAGGCTTAATAGAGTACGAGTGATTTTGCGTTTGCCTTGGGGACTCCAATCCATCAGCAGATCATAGTGAGGTTCTTTCTCCTCTGCCTTCTGTACTGTCCGTAAGGTTATTGTTGCATCCGGCAGCTTCTGAAAAAGCAGTTTGATACTCTGCCAGAGGACGAGTGTCTTGGAGAAAGTCTCCTGAACGATGATATGCTCAAGTTGCTGTTGCAATAGGGGAGAAATGTCGGCGACAGGCAGACGCTTCCCTATCTTGAGAAGTGTTTTTTGCTCATTGGTGAGTTGGTAGTAAACAGTAGGCAGTTGACGCTCACGAGGCAGACTCGTCTCGATTTTGAAAACGTCCAGAACTTTCAGAATATCATCACTGGTTCTGAGCATTTCGGTGCGACTTGCTTGGGCATACTCTTCTTTGCTGCGAAACCGCTTCCGCAGAGTAATGGCATTGGACTTGGTCGCTGTCCATTCCAGATCATAGAGTTCGCCGAGTTTATCGAGTGCCTCCTCCAAAGTGCCTTCACTCTCAAAGTCCGTTTGCTTGGTGACTGGAACACCATCGCACACCATCAAAATCTTTCCCTGTCGGGCAATGCGTTGGAGAGCATCGGCGAAAGAAATGTTTTTGCCAGAGAGATTGATTGGACGGCGTAAAAACGCGGGTGCAGTTGGCACTTTACCAGAATTTTCTAACTTCTGAGCATGAGCAAGCGGACATAACACAAGCAGTGAAACAATGCAGCCGAGAAATCTCCCGGCTGCATTTCGTACACATTCCTTTTGAGATGGCTCTGTCATTCTAATTCTCCTTGTTATCCTGTCAATAGACAATGAAAATTTGCAATTGTTTTTGCCTAATCTGCGTTTCCTACAAATTACCGGATTATGCGGGCAGTACAGTATACTCTGGACATGACCATCAAAGAGAGAATGGCGGCGATAGAACGCTATGAACCTAATGAGGAAACAAAAGAGTTTGCCGCCTACTGTCTGCAACAATGCGTGGAGTGGTTTGGTGCGCCCGATGATCTCGCCATTCCCTACAGATTTGAAACAGACTTCCTCTCTCGCTGTTTTTACCATTTTCTTGAGAAAACCTACATTATCGCCTTCGCACCGGCGGATCGTTTCGAGGTCTCCAAAGATCGCCACTGGTGGGTATTAGCGCACGAGATGTACCATCGCTGCACCATGAGGCGCAGAGGAATGCGAAGATATGTGTGGGTAGATGAAATGCTGGCGTGCGCGGCGGCTTTCCATATTTGCCGCACAATACCCGAATGGACACAGAAAAACGAAACTCCTCAAGTCTCCTTTTCCCAATTTCTCGCCCAAACTAACAATCCCCCGACACCTGAACCAACGCCTACAGAGGAAATTCTAAACTCCTATCTGCTCTACAAGCCATCTGTTAATCTCCCTCGCTGGATGCGAATTAAGCGAGGGCGGCTCCTCACGCAGGTTGTGCGAATGATCTGGTTTCAGAGGAAGCGCGGGCAAGGCATTGAAAGTCTTTATCCAAAAGGTTTTTCCGATTGGGTGGTTCAATTGGGGGAAGCCTTGCGTTATGTGATCTCTTGGGAGCAGTTATGCAGTTTGGCGTTCGCCAAGAATCTGAATTCGTGGCTCGATTCTTTGCCCGCGATGGAACGCGATTTTGTGGAGATTCTGCTGAAAGAGAAAGAACCTGATCTTGGTCGCCTTGCCTTGTATCCATCTCATGTTCTCCTCGGTTTTGGGTATGCACTGGCGTTGATGCACGAATACGATATGGTATTTGCTCTTTACCTGCGAGTGGAACAGCAGAACCGTGTTCCCTCACAGGAATATCGGTATCTCTCCTACATTCTGACGAAGCGGGGAATTTATGACAAAGTGGCATACTGCGAGCAAAAGGCGTTCGATCTCGGCTTGCAGGACGACAAAGCGCGGATTGATCTCGCCTATGCCTTGGTTATGGCAGAGCAGTACGCCGCTGCTTTGCCGCATATCGAGTTCGTCCTGTCTCAAGAGCACTCCGAGTTTATAGAAAACGCCAAAGAGTATCATGAGATCGTGGCGAAGGAACTTGGTAAGATCACACATTGGCAGGGTGAACCGCAGTGACAAAACCCGCATAGCGTCTAAAATCATCAACATTGAGCGTCAAAATCTGTGTGACACGATGCGCCAAACACGCGGCAACGAGGCGAGCATCATGCACCTGAACGCCGCGCACGCCAAACAACGTCACCAGAGCAAACCATTCACCAAAAAGGGTCGGCGGATCGGCAATAAACGGATAAAGGCGCAAAATATCGCGGACACGCCGTTGCGTTTCTTCATTGCTCAAGCCAAAGCTGTTGCGTTCCAAGGGGCGCGTGAAAACGCCCCATGTTTCGCAGAGGCTTTGAGGCGTGAGAAGAATACGATCTCCCCGTTCGCGGAGTCGAAGCAATGCCGCGCTGACGATGGGATAATCTGCATGATCGGGGGCATCGGCGCGAAGAAGGATATTGGCGTCTGCAATCCAATCGCTCACAGGCGTTCTCCGTAGAGACTTTCACGCGAAAGCGAATCGTCTTGCAAAGTCGGAAGCGGATTGGCTCTTAGCCATTTTTCGCGTTCCGCAAAGGCTTGCTTCCATGCGCCCGGCGTTTCATGGAGACGCTTGGCTTCCGCTTGCAGGGCGTCAATCTCCGCGTGAATATTGGGCAAGAATAGGGTTTGCTTGATGGTATTGGCAATTAAGGTATCCACATCAACGCCCTGCGCCTGTGCCTCCTCAATATGCCGCGCCGTTTCCGGTGACAAATTTAGGACAACGCTCATTTTGTTCTCCTTGTTTTCCGAGTTTTGCTGGAGACAGTATAGAGGAGTGAGGTGTGTTTCGTCAATCGAAAGAAGAAAGAAAAATGTACTGGGATGCAGAACACCCTTACCGATGGCGTACATGGATTCGGACGAAACTTCCCTTTTTTCTGATAAACCTTGGCATTGCGGACAAAGGCGAAGACTGTGAAAAGGTTGGCGGCTCGCATTGGTGGTACAACAAAGACGGCGTTTTCAGCGCGTGTTACCATTGCAAAGTAGAGCGTATTGGGCGGCTTTGGGAACCCCTTGCTAACACAATACCTAATAAAGTATACTGATTAAGTCAGAAATACATTTTTTGAGGGTTGGGGCAAAGTTTTATGGGATTTTTTAATTCCCGTCTGCGCTACGCGCTCAGTGCCGCCGTAGATTTAGCGATGCAGCCCGCCAATGTTGCGTGCCAGAGTCGGGAGATCGCGGCGCGGCAGGATATTCCGGGACCGTATCTGGATCAGATTTTGGCGTCGCTCAAGGGAGCGGGAATCGTGCGGAGCATTCGCGGCGCGGGCGGCGGCTACAATCTGGCGCGTCCGGCAGAGCGTATCACGGCGGGCGATGTCGTTCGCGCTCTCATGCGCGGTGACCGCCTGTTTTCCTGCCATACCGAAGACGAAAAGCCGGAGCCGAACGCGCTCGGCGTCGCATGGATTATCAACGGGTTCGAGGAGCATATCGAGGGCGTTCTCACCAAAGAGTTGGAGAGCGTCACTTTGGCGAGCTTGGCACAACGCAAGCAGTCACTCGACGACTCTCTCAGCCTAATGTCGGGAATTTAGCCTCACAAGGGAGCAGTGTCATGGGAATCGCCAACAGCATTATTGACCTCATCGGCAATACGCCGCTTGTCCGTTTGAACCGGGTCGTCGAGGGCGCGAACGCCGAAATCATCGTCAAACTGGAATACTTCAATCCGCTTGGCAGTGTCAAAGACCGCATCGGAGCCGCAATGATCAACGCGGCAGAAGCGAGCGGAACCCTCACGCCGGAGATGACCGTTTTGGAGCCGACGAGCGGCAACACCGGAATCGCGCTGGCGTTTGTCTGTGCCGCCAAAGGCTACAAGTGCAAACTCATTATGCCCGAAACCATGTCGCAGGAGCGACGGGCATTGTTGCGGGCGTTGGGCGCGGAGTTGATACTTACGCCCGGAGCGGAAGGCATGGGGGGAGCCATTCGCACCGCAGAAGAGATTGCCGCCGAATCACCCGGCAAATACTTTGTGCCGCAGCAGTTCAACAATCCTGCCAACCCCGAAATTCACCGCAAAACCACCGCTGAAGAGATTTGGCGCGATACCGAGGGCAAAGTAGATATTTTCGTCGCGGCGGTCGGAACAGGCGGCACACTGACAGGCGTCGGCGAAGTGCTGAAATCGCGCTTGCCGGAACTCAAAGTTATCGCTGTCGAGCCGTCTGCGTCTGCGGTTCTCTCCGGTGAGCCGCGTGGTCCGCATCCCATTCAAGGCATCGGCGCGGGATTTATTCCCAGCATTCTGAACACGCATATCTACGACGAGATTATCAAAGTGGACGCCAACGACGCGATGATGATGGCACGGCGTTTGGCGCAGGAAGAGGGAATTTTCGGAGGAATTTCGACGGGCGCGAATGTGTGGGCGTCGCTTCAAGTGGCAAAGCGTCCCGAAAACACAGGCAAGCGGATCGTCACGATTGCTTGCTCCACCGGCGAACGCTATCTCTCTACACCGACCTACAATATCTATGCGGAGTAGGGTGGTGGGTCGTTAGGTCATTGGGTGATTGGAAATCCCTGTCGAGAGCAATTCGGCTCTTAACGGGGATTTGCGTATTTTGGTGTTATGTACTCACCTTACGCAGCCGAGCTATTGATGAGAGTGGGTTTCACTCTTTTCCAGTCTCTTTCAGCAGACGCAAGTCGGCTTCTTTTAGCATTTCTCCGGCAAAATCAGCAATATCAATAGAAAGTCAGTTAATGCTTGTCTGCTGCTTCAATCTCAAAAGACTATGCGGTACGCGGGCGACATTCGGGCTCCGATGAGATTGATAAGTGCTTAACTTGTCAGCGATGGGGTTATGGCAGGGCGAGGGCAATAATTTCGGCGGGCAGGTTCGCGCCGCCGGTTGTCACAACGAGATACTGTTTGCCATTGACGAAGTAGGTCATCGGTGCGCCTGTCACATTACGCGGAAGTGTGATTTCGCCAACGACTTTGCCCGTCTCTTTGTCATATGCACAGAGTTTCGGATCATACGAGATGAAATCGGCGACAAGCGCATATCCCTTCGGTGAGGCACTGCCGCGTTGGGTATTGCCCTCCTGCCCGCCAATGAGCAATGTTTTGGTGAGCAGGATATGCCCGCGTGCAGGGCGTCCGACTTGCGGCAAGTTGAAGCGTTTTTTGATCGGATCGTCGGGCGTCAAATCGCCCATCGGAACCTGCCATTTGTGATCGCCCGTGTTGAGATCAATGGCGGTCAGGCGTCCATACGGCGGCTTGAACAGCGGCACGCCCTGCACCGACTCGACAGGAACGGACACTGCGATATACTCCGTATGCGGCAGAGGCGATTTGACCATATAAACCGCAAACGGTAGGGTGATCGAGGGAACATAGAGTCTGCCGGTTTCGGGGTCACACGCCGCCCCCGCCCAGTTCGCGCCCCCTGCCACACCGGGCGAAAGTATCGTCGGCTTGGCAGGTGTCGGTGGCGTAAACAGCCCGCCATAATTGTACTTCGCCAGCACTTTGAGGGCTTGCGTGTGCAGTTCCGGCGTGAAGTCCACGATGTCGTTCTCAGTTACGCCCTGACGATCAAACGGCGCGGGCTTAGTCGGAAACGGTTGGGTCAAGGATGCCCTTTCGCCGGAAACAGAAGACGCAGGAACGGGACGCTCCTCAATAGGAAAAATCGGCTTGCCCGTCACGCGATCAAGCACATAACAAAAGCCCTGCTTGCTGACCTGCGCGACGGCTTTGATACGTTTACCGTTCACAGTGATGTCAATGAGATTAGGGGCGGCGGGCAAATCGTAATCCCACAGCCCATGATGCACCATCTGAAAATGCCAAACGCGCTTGCCTGTGCGTGCCTCGACACACACCAAACTGTCCCCGAAAAGCCCATTGCCGAGTCGATTGCCGCCATAAAAATCGTTGGCAGGAGTCCCAAAAGGTAAATAAACATATCCAAGTTTTTCGTCCGCGCTCATCATTGTCCAGACGTTCGCGCCGCCGGTGACTTTGCCCGATTTGCCTTCCCATGTCTCACTGCCAAACTGTCCCGCGCTCGCCACCGACGCAAAATTCCAGCGAACCTCTCCGGTGCGAACATCGAAACCTCGCACATTTCCGGGGGGCATCGCTTTCTCTAAAGGAAAGTCCAAAACCGATGAACCGACAACAACGACATCGCGGCAAATCACAGGCGGCGACGAGACACCGTACAGATTACGCTCTACTTTGCGCCCCAGCCCTTCGGTGAGATCAACGCGCCCGTTTTTGCCGAAGCTCGGAACGGGTTTGCCGGTGCGTGCGTCGAGACAAATCAGATAGCCGTCGCCCGTTCCATACAGAATCCGCCGGTCACTGCCCTTCGCCCAATACGCCACGCCGCGATGTACAAACCCATGATTGGGAGGCGGAGTTGCGGCTTTCCATGTTTCGGGATCATAAACCCAGAGCGTTTTGCCTGTTGCAGCATCGAGTGCGGCGACTTGAGACAATGACGTACTGGCATAGAGAATGCCGTCTGCCATGAGCGGGGTGCATTCCCATAGCCACGTTTGTAGTGTTGGGTTCGCCTTGAGTATCGCGTCGTCCGGCGATTTCCATCTCCACGCGACTTTGAGGTTCTTGAAGTTCTCGACGTTGATTTGAGTCAGCGGCGAATACTTGGAGCTGCCTTTGTCACCCGCGTAGTTGTGCCATTCCGATTTTTCTTTCGGAAGGCGATTCGATTGTGCGTAGGCAACCGGTGTCAGCACGGCAAAACTCATAGCAACAAGACAAACATTTGAGAGAAAAAGAGATTTCACTGAGATACGACTCCTTTGCGGCGAATCAGGGTGCGAATGGTGAACAGCGAGTAAATCGCAACGCTAATGAATGTTACCAGCAGCGGATAGAAAAAGAGATAATGATTGAGGCTCGCCGTTTCTGTGATTCTTTTGGCGATGTCTCCTGTTTTGTCCGTAAGAACAACCCACTCGCCCGCATTCAGAAGGTATCCAAGAATGGCAGCAGACGCCAGACTGAAAACAATCTGCGAGACATCATAGAAACGTATCCAATGGGGACGAACAAAATTGACAACACTCTGCCCGATTGTGCCTGTGACAACACACATTACCGGAATATAAATCTCATGCCAAATGGGTGCGAGTTCGCCATGCCCAAATTTGATATGCTGCCGCCAGAGGACAGCATGAATCCAAGGGAGGCACAATCCCCAGACCACGATCTGAACTATTGAGTCGAAGCGTGAAATGGTGTCCGGTTTCGATTTGGCTGCTACGGGTTTCTCACCAAGAGCGAGAGCCCAGCTTTCGGGATAGGCATTAGAATGTGCTTGTATCAACGCCCAAACTGCGGTTTGGATGGCGAATTGAAGCATGATTTGGAATTGCAGCGTCGGCAAGAGATCGTCCCATTTGGCAGGCTGATTCCATGCGAGCGCGGAAATCACGATGCAGATGGCGAGTGTTGCAATTCCAAGAGACCACTGAAGGGCGCGAATATAGAACGGAAACAACTCCGTGCCGATCAAAACGCGCCCAAAGGTAAAAGTGCGATTGTCCTGTTGAGAGTAGCGTCCTGCCACCAAAAGCGGATGCCCGAATTGGCTGAGCATTGCTTGTAGTTCGACTTCGGTCAAGGTACGCCCGAGGTTCTCCTCTTTCTCTTCGAGCTGCATCGACAGGTTTTCGGAGAGTTCAGCGAGAATATCGGCACGCTGGGCTTTGGGCAGATGCGGCTTGATAGCACTTAAATAGCGTTCGACAAGTTCCATGTTCTATTCCTCACTAAAAATCGGGTCGGGCAAGGCAGGAAGATTTTCTGTTTCGCCCTGCGGTTTGCTGGTAAGTATTCGGTTGAGTGCGTTGTTGATATTCTGCCACTCTTCCAAAAGCTGCTGGTGAATCTGTTCGCCTTGTAGGGACAGACGATAAAATCGCTTGTTGCGTTTGTTTTCTTCGCGCCACTCACTGACCAAAAGCCCCTGACTCTCCAAGCGGCGCAGTAAGGGATAGAGTGTGCCTTCGTCAATTGCCAAGCCGTAATCGCTCAGAGCTTTCCGCAGGGTATAGCCATAATGCTCGGAGCGCAGTTCGGCGAGTACTGCCAGAATCAGACAGCCGCGCCGCAATTCCAAACGCAAATTTTCGTAGAGTTCGTTGTTCATAAGAGTTTACTGTGTGCCACACAGGATATATCATATACTGTACAACACACAGTATGATTTGTCAAGAGGGTGTGAAATTTTTCTCAGGGGAAATTTTAAAAGGCGAGAAAGGAGAATTATCTCAAAAAGGGCTTTAAGAGACCATCACGGCGCACAAACGGTTTGAGGGAAGCATAGGAGACAAAGTAGCGTCCATCAGGTTCAAAGGCTTTGATCGCGTGTGGAAAACCAAAACTGACATACTTGCCCGCATCAACACCATCACCGAAATTGCCATTCTGGATTTGATTTTCAATCGTGCGCTGGAAGTCGAAAATTGGAGCGAACTGCTTCCCGCTTCTTCCTAATTACCGTTTGCTCCTACTGTCCGATAGAAAGAATGACACTACAGCATAACCCGCGCCGTGTTGGAATGCCGCCTCTTTATCCTTATAAACTCTCGAAATCCCTATAAACTCTCGAAAGAGCGCATGACTTGACGGCGTTGAACCTGCTGACGATATAAGTTCTGATAGCACACAAACTTTGCCGCGTGATATTTCGCCGTTTCGGGGTTGGGCGCAACGATACTGCCGCGCTTGCTCATCCCCTGCATCGCGGCATGAACATTCGGGTAGGCTCCGCACGCCGTCGCCGCCAGCATCGCCGTTCCCAACAGCACCGCTTCGGGTTCCTGCGGCAGAACGAGGGTCAAGCCCGTCGCGTCGGCGTGTTCTTGAAGCCAGAGCGGATTTTTGGTTCCGCCGCCCGTCACATATAGCGAATCGATCTGCATTCCGTGCGCGTTCAGGGCTTCCACGATGTCACGGGAACCATACGCCACCGACTGAACCGCCGCATAGTAGCGCAGTGCCAGCGAGATTCGGCTTTTATCGAGCGTGATGCCGTCAACGATTCCTTTAGCGGCGGGATCGGCGTGCGGACAGCGATTGCCCAAAAAATCGCCCAAGATATGAATATCGCGAGTGAGAAGCGCGGAATAGGGAACACCCGCCTCATGTGCAAGCCGATCAATCTCCGCATTGAGAAGTTCATACGGCGTGACGCCTTTGGCTTGTGCTTCGGCAAACAGTTCCGGCGACGCGGCATGATCGGCGATCACATGGTCAATGGTACTGCCCGCCGAAGTCTGCCCGCCCTCCAACAGCCACAACCCCGGAACCATCGCGCCGAAGTAGGGTCCCCAAATTCCCGGCACGAACACAGACGCGACACTGACCGCCATATGGCAGTTACTGGTTCCGCCTATCAGAGCGAGTGCGGTTTCCAGTTTGGCAGGTTCCGGTGCGGCGTCCTCCTCCCAGACACTGCCGAGAACGCCCAGCCCGCCCGCGTGCGCGTCAATGATTCCGACACCGACAGCGCAATCGGTACTCAGCCCCAATTCCTGCGCGGCTTGAGGAGTGAGGTTGCCGAGAAACGCGCCCATCGGACGAATATCATTACTGACTTTTTGCCCGTCGAAAGCGTCGTCGATTCCGATGGCGCGGAGAAAATCGGTATCCCAACGCCCGCCTTCGCCCTCATGCCCCAAATATGTCCACTTGCAAACAACCGTGCAGTAGCTTCGCGCATCCACGCCCGACGCCCGATACGTCAGATAGTCCGCCAAATCGAGGAATTTTCCGGCGCGATTCCATGTTTGCGGCAGATGAGTTTTGAGCCACTTGAGTTTCGGCGTCTCCATTTCCGGTGACATCGTTCCGCCGACATACTTGAGTAGATCGAATTTGCCCGCGTCGATCTCGGCGGCTTCCGTTATCGCCCGATGATCCATCCAGACGATAATATTCCGCTCATTCCCCTCTTCCGCATTGACGGCAAGCGGCTTGCCCGCCTGATCCAAAACAACCAGCGAACACGTTGCATCGAAACTGATCCCCGCAATCTGATCGCCATTGACATTTGCCTCTGCCAACACGCGCCCAATCGTCAGCCGAATCGCGTGCCAAATGTCTTCGGAACTCTGCTCATAGTGATCCGGCTGAGGGTTCCACATTCGGATCGGTTCGCTTGCCACCGCCAGCATCGTGCCGCTCGTGTCGAACAGTCCGGCGCGTGCGCTCCCTGTTCCAACGTCAATACCGAGTACAAAGTTTGCCATAGTTCAGACCGCCATTTCGCCGGTAAAGACTTCCTCAGCCGCTCCCGTCATAAAAACGCGATTGTCGCCGTTCCACTCGACGCGCAAGTCGCCGCCCGGAAGATGAAGTTCGATGTTGCGGTTGGTTTTGCCATTGAGGACGCACGCGACAGCGACGGCGCACGCACCCGTTCCACAAGCAAGAGTCTCGCCTGCGCCGCGCTCCCAAGTCCGCATGACCACTTCGCCCGCATTGCAGACACTAACAAAATGGACATTGGTTCGCACCGGAAACGACTTATGATTTTCGATGAGCGTTCCCCACTTTGCAACGGGGAAATCCTTGAGTTTGCTCTCGAAAATGATGACGTGCGGATTGCCCATCGAGACCGCCGTGATGTCGAACTTCTGTCCTTCGACCTTGAGCGATTCCGAGACGACTTTGTCCGCTTCGTCGCCCTTCATCGGGATTTCCGAGCGTTTCAGTCGCGGCACGCCCATATCCACACGCACCGATTCGACTTTGCCGCCGCGTGCCGTCAATTTGAGCGGTTTGACACCGGCGAGCGTTTCCACTGCCAGCGTCGTCTCGATATGGAGTTTGCGATCAAAAACGTATTTGGCAAAGCACCGAATGCCGTTGCCGCACATCTCTGCCTCGCTGCCGTCGGGGTTGAACATTCGCATTTTGTAGTGTGCGACCTTCGAGGGCAGCACCAAAATCAAGCCGTCGCCGCCGATCCCGAATTTGCGGTCATTCACCTTTTGGGCGATTGCCGGCAATTTCACTTCGTCCAACGGATTTTCCAACACATTGACCACAACGAAATCGTTGCCGATTCCGTGCATCTTGACAAATTGCATTTTGACTTCCTCATTAAACGTGCCGATGGCGCGACAGAGACTGCCACGCCATTGCAACTGTTCTCAGCAGCTACTCATTGATGGGAGGCGGCTGAGGTTCACGAGATTCACGAGGTTCACGTGGCTCTCGGTTTTCGCGATCCGCCATCGGTTCGCGGTGCGGATTGTCTTGATAGAAATTCGAGACGGGACGCGACGGAACAATTGAAGTGACCGCGTGTTTATAAACCAGTTGAGTCGGTTTCCCCACCGAATCCAGCAGAATGGTGAAGGCGTCGAAGCCGCGCACCATTCCGCGCAATTGCACACCACCGATCAGATAGATGGTGACGCCGATATTCTCTTTTCGCACCTGATTGAGAAAAATGTCCTGCAAGTTCAGTTGCGGTTTATTCATTGTTCACTGCTCCTCCCTCAAAGTTTCGGGAAAATGAAAAATGGCGTCCTGCTGTCGAATCGCATCGGCAGCTTCCGCCGAAGTCAGGTTCGCCACGTCCAGCCACTGCAAGAGCGGATCGGCGCGAAACCATGTCATTTGTCGCTTAGAATAGCGGCGTGTGTTTTGTTTGATGCTCTCAGCGGTGGCGTCGGCATCTCTCTCTCCATTCAAATACGAACAGAGTTCTTTGTACCCCAGACTTTGCATGGGGCTGAGGCTGGGCGCATATCCTGCGGCGAGCAGCCCGCGCACTTCATTTTCCAAACCGGCGGCGAGCATGGCGTCTACCCGTTCATTGATACGGGCATAAAGTTGCTCGCGTGGCAGGGTCAGCCCAATTCTGATAGCATTACGGGGTTGGGCGTTCCGCTTATTCTCTGCTTGGTAGACTGAGATCGGCGTCCCTGTCGTCTCAAAAACTTCCAAAGCGCGTATAATTCGTACCGCGTCATTCGGGTGCAGTCGCGCCGCTGTTATTGGATCGGCTTCGCTCAATCGGGTATGAAGTGCGACACTTCCCTGTTCCGCGTTTTCCCTTTCGAGCCGCTGCCGTATCGCGGGATTGGCGGGCGTCTCGGCGAGTGTCCAATCGTCCAAGAGGGCACGAATATAGAGTCCGGTTCCGCCGCAAATAATTGCCCGCTTGCCCCGCGCCGAAATCTCGAAAATCGCCCTTTCCGCCTGTACCTTCCATTCGGATACGGTGAACTGCACATCGGGCGTTACCACATCGAGCAAGTGAAACGGTACTTGCGCCCTCTCTTCAGGTGTCGGCTTTGCGGTTCCGACGTCCATACCGTGATAGACCTGCATCGAATCGGCATTGACAATTTCGGCACCAATTTGCTGCGCCAAAGTGAGAGCAACCGCCGTTTTGCCGACGGCTGTAGCTCCGACAACCACAATCGGACGCGGGATTTCTGCCCACGAAAATTCTTTTTTGGCACGAGAAGTTTGTTCGCTCATGTGCCGTACAGTATAGCATATCGCCGCGTGAACTTGGGGTTTTTGGAAGTCTTAGGGACTCGCAAGGAAATAACTCTTCCAGTCAGCGAAGGCAGACTGCATGTCCTTGCGGCAGCGAATTCCTTCGCTCAGACATGATGGAACAATTATTTTCGTGAGAGTCCCTTAAATCAGAGCCTCGGAAGAGTTCACTGAGATTGAGAGACATCCCTCAAAATGATTGCGAGAAATTACTGATTCACCTTACGCAGGTGAGCAGTTTTGCTTTGAGCACTTGGAGTTGCTGGAAGGCACTCGCGAGGGCGGCTTGATACAATTTGGTTTTCATGGCGAAGTGGTTGAGATGGGTTTGCATCCGCCTCTGCTCCCTCTTCACAAAGGCGAGCAAGCAAGCGAAAAGATGATTGCTTTGTGTCCGAATGGTTTTGGTAGGCGACTTGGCAAACGCCAGATTGCTCTTGAGCGATTTAGGACACTCTTCAACCTTCCACCGTTTTTGGTAGAGGGCTTGGATTTGTTCGGCAGTCAGTGTGATGTCACGGGTCACCAGAGAGAATAGACCTCTTCCAAGGGTCGGGTACAAGAACGTACCCGACTAAAAAACAGACGTCCTACGGACGAACCCGCAGGAAGTCTCTACCTCTGCATTGGGATTCGAGTGCGAAGCACGGCACGGCGGAACGAGACCTGCACGAAGAATTTATTCTGC
>CAZPZP010000001.1:0-26569 GCA_964591025.1 uncultured Chthonomonadaceae bacterium | reverse complement strand
CCCATTATGCGGCGGCATACTCGGTATATTGGCGCAAGTGCGGCGGGTGGAATGCGAACCACAGCGAAATGAATTTCTCTGCTTGGGGCGTTCCGCCGTACCGTGCTTCGCACTCGAAATGCGCTGCAATTAGTAGTCAGTTCGCCTAAAGATTAGTATTTGTGTTCTCAAGGCTTCTGTCTCAAATGGCAGGATTTTGCCTGAGTAGATTTGCTAAAAATCACGCGAACTGACTATTAGAAGTAAAATGGAATAATTACAGGCAATGCCTCGTACTACCTTTGGATATTGATCGTATTAGCAATCTTTTCAAGTCGGCGTCTTTGTTCGTTTAAGAAGTTAAGGTTAGAATTGTATGCCGCAATTAATTCCTCCAATTGTTGCGCTTTCTCTTTGATGATGATCAATTTATTGTTTGTTGTATCCACGAACTGGTTAAATCCAGCAATGACACTTTCATCAGAGCGATCAAGAGTCTGCCGTTTCAACTCTATTGTATCCGAGTCTATTTTCCAATCTCTCCGCCGCTGCTCTAATTGAGTTGTCGAGTCGTCAATTTGCTGTTTTACGATGCTAAGTTCTTGTGTGTGCTTATTAATATCCTCTTGCAACTGCTTGCTTTCCGCTATCAGTGCTGGATTGATCATATTCCGCTTTTTGCTCCGACCCGGCAAATCAATTGTAAACGTCCAAGTATATATAAATCCAGAAATAAAATACATTGACCCGAAAACCGGGTAGACATTTGGTGAAGCACCATTGTATGTATAAAGTCCCGCAGGAAGTGTGATAGTTTTCGTCGAATTGGGTGCAACAGAAATTTCGGGCATTGCATTGATGTGCAGATACAAAATTTTGTTAGAGGCGTTGATCACTTTTATTTTAGGTGGTTCAGAGGTTCCTGACGCTTCACCGATAAAGTCCTTCCCTTTCAGGCGACGGTTTGTATAACGCAGTATGAGTTTCTCTGCTTTGACCCAACCCTGATGTCCAGACATAAATTGAACAACATTGAGCCAGCCGTTTGATTTTTGCCTTGAGACCAATACTGCCAAGTTGCCTTTACGAAATGTGCCGATTTTGGTGGAATTTCCACTCGGTTCAGAAAATAAAGAGGTTGCAACTTTGACAATTCCAATATCGACTCCGCGATCATTCTGTTTCAGTGTGCGAACCTGCTTACGCTTAGAAGTTTGTGCGTTGGCATTGGTTTGACTATACGATATAGGGTATATCGCGCAGATTACCAATAGCAAAATGATTCGCAGAACGATTTTTATCCGATGGAACATTGAGCAACCTCGACAGAAATTATATGTATATCCATTTCGCGATCCAGCCAGCCAATTCCTTTGTAGTTACTGATCTATTTTGGGCAATGCCTTGAGAGTGCGAAGCACGGGACGGCGGAACGCCCCAAGCAGAGAAATTCATTTCGCTGTCCTTTATTATGCTCAATTTCGGTTCAATATCCACTAAACCCCCAGACTATTCAACCGCTAATACACGCTGTCACAACGGCGCGGGTTCTTCCCAAACGCCCGCGTCAACCTCCCCCATGTCAGCGGGGAACCTAACGCGGGCGTGTATGGCGGCGTTCCTGAAGAGGTCAGCACTCCCGTTCCGCTTCGTCTCGCGGCATGAGTCAAGCGTCTTACCTCACCCCCGACTCCTCTCCCGGAAGTTCGTTCCTCACTGGGAGAGGGGAGAATCAAACCTAAACTCTCCCCTCTCCTAAGGAGCTTGCGACTGGTCAGGAGAGGGGTCGGGGGTGAGGTAAGACGTACATTAGGGAACGATACTCTTCCAAAGAGCGGCAGTGACGAAATGTTCCAAATGGCGCACATTCGAGGTCGCAACCACAATATTCGATGCGGCTATCGGATAACGAAGCACTTGAGCGCACAGGATCACGTCGCCGTCGAGCGCGTGTTTGTCCGCTGTTACGAATCCTTGATTGCGTGATTCTGCCCACAATTCGGCGGCATCTCGGAGAGTTTCCGTATCAACCGGCAGATATTCTACTGTCTTGAGAAAATTGTCGAGGCGGTCAACGGAGTCCCGATTGTTCGAGCGTTTTGCCAAGCGAACCAACTCACGCCGCACTTCATAATCGGCAATTTCCGGCACAATAACCCGAATACCGGCATCCAACAGAGACCGTACCCACGCCTGACACTGCTCGACTTCAAGGGACTGTTTCGGGCGTTTGGAGGCAGTTCCCAGCGGCGAAGTATCGAGAAAAACGGCTTCAATCACAGTATACCGGTTCCTCTCCAGTATCGGCGCGGTTCTGATTCATTGCCGCTTTGAATTCCATGTACTCACGATTCAAGCGTTCCAATTCTTCGGGATCATCGGTTGTATCTTCCGCTCTCCATTTGTCCAAAAGATCAATGGCGGCTTGATTTTTCACTCGTTGGATTGCCCGCCGTTGCAGGACAGCATCGGGGTGTTCTTCCATTTGTCCTGCCAGCCATTCATTGAGAACGGCTTCGGCGGGTTTTTGTTGACGCGCCGCAATGATCTTGATTTTGTGTTCCTGCTCTGGTGTCAATGTCATCATTTGCCTTCTCCTATGATTGCCACGTTATCGCTTAATCGGGTAGCCTTTCCAGACCCACTCCAACGCTTGCGGCAGAGTGTGCGCGATGACCCTGCCATCGGTGTGTCCCGAATCGCGGGCATACACAAACTGATACGGGTATTTCTTCGCCTTGAGAACCGCCGCCATCCGCTGATTCGCCAAAACCCAGTTGTGAAAAGTGGCTTCCTCGTCCTTGTAGCGATTATCGAATTCCCCGACGTGCATCCAAATACGGAGCGGCTTGCGCTTGCTTTGCGGAATGAAATGCTCGTGATATTCCCACGCTCCATTCGGCGATTCCGGGTTTTCAGGCGATTGCTGATCGACAAAAGTTCCTGAGTAGGACAGCACGCGCCCATACAGTTCAGGGTGATACCACGCCATCGAAAACGCCGCCGCCCCTCCCGAACTGCCGCCCATTGTCATGCGCCCTTTGGGGTCTTTGGTGAACGTGACTTTGTAGTCCTGCGTGATTTTCGGCAGGACTTCGGTCTCAATAAACTCCGCATATTTGCCCGAAACCGTATCGTATTCCAAGCCGCGCTGGCTGCCAAACGAATCCCCGCCGCCCGAATCAAGCATCACGGCAACCATCACCGGCAGACGCTTTTCCGCGATCATATTGTCCAAAATCGTCGGCAGGATATTCGCGCCCATGCTGTCCTGCGAGACGAAAAACGGCGCGGGCGTTCCGGCAACATATTGGATTGGAACATACACCGTAACGCGCCGCTGATACGGAACCGTCTGACCGGGAGCGGTTTTGCTGATGCCGGAATAAATTTTGCTGTCGGTGGAATTCATCGTGAACCGATAAACCATTCCCTTCGGTACGCCCTCTTTGGCGGTCATTTCCGGCGGATTGGCATAAGGCGGCTCAAGGCGAAAATCTCCCGTGTTGGCTTTCGGCATCCAAATCGGCAGGGCGTTCATCTGAGCAATCTCCCGCGTCGCCGCATTCTCGCCTTGAGCCACTGCGCCCTGTATTCCGCCTACCGAACCAATGCCCGCCATCAGGCACAAACCCGCAAATCGTCTCGCAACTCTCATCTTCGCTCCTTGTGATGCCCGTCAGGGAATCAGGATAAACTCTTTCACATTGAACAAAACATGACACAAATCCGCCCAAACGCGCCCATCATTGGGATCAGTGGCGGCATAAACTTTGCCCTGCTCCGTCAGGAATGAGAGGGCATCCTGCTTTTCTGCAACGGAAGGCGGACGCCCGAACGCTGTCTCGTACATTGCCTCGATTCGCTGTTCCGGCGCGAGCGGCAATTTGACGATTTGGGCTGCCCAATGCTTCGCCATCTCCGTCACGAACGGATTATTCATCATGGCGAGTGCTTGCGCCGGGACATTCGAGACGGTGCGGCGTCCGATGGTGGAGAACGGAACCGGATAATCGAACGCCAAAAAGAACGGTGTCAGGAAGTTGCGGCGAACAGCGACATACAGACTGCGGCGACCCAACCCGTCCAACTCTCCCGATTTTGCCGGACGCCCTCGCCCCTCCATAAACTCTGTTAGGAACGGCATGACGCTTGCCCCGTACAGCGTTCTGTCCAATCGCCCCGACACGGCAAGCACCGAATCGCGAATCCCCTCTGCCTCCAAACGACGCACCGGCATTCGGTGCAACAACACATTGAGCGGATCGCGTTCTTCGGTTTTGAGATCGGCGCGTTTGCTGGATTGGCGATACGTTTGGGACACAAGCATCTGACGGTGCAGTTTTTTGAGCGACCATTTCTGCCGTACCAATTCCGATGCCAGATAATCCAGCAGTTCAGAGTGTGAAGGACGTTCGCCGAGTAAGCCGAAATTGTCAGGTGTCGAAACGATTCCACGCCCAAAATGGTGCTGCCAGAGCCGATTGACGATAACCCGCGCCATCAACGGATTGGCGGTATCGGTCATCTGTTGTGCCAGCACGAGGCGACCACTGCCTTGGAGCGGCGGCGGAACCAAATTACCCTTACAGCCCTCCAAAAAGCGGCGCGGAACTTCACTGCCAAGCGATTTTACACTGCCGCGCAGATGAACCAAGTCGTTTTCCGCCGTTCCATCGGTGAGGGCAAGGACGCCGACGGGAACGGGAATTTGCTTTACCATCTCTCGAACAGGCGCAGTTAAGGCGGCGATTTCCGGTGCGGCAGGGAGTTTGGTCAGCAGTGCGTCTAAAACTTCTGCTGTCGGCGTGCTGTTTTCGGTTTGGGCGAGCGTGCCACTCTTCCAACTCAACGCCGCTTGAGACAGAGCAGATTTCATCTCGCCGAGATAATCATCATACGTCGTCAGTTTCGGATCATCGAGAGCAGCGAGCAAAAGCGAATTCGGCGCGTCGGGTGGGGCATTGCCATCGGAGGCGAGAACTTTGTCACACGCGAGATAGCCCGCGCCGTTGTCCAAAAATTCCAGATAGGCGCGACTGCCAGCCCATTTTGTGACGTTCATCGCGAACCATTGCATTCTGTCAGCAGTATTGACATCGAGGGTCAATCCGCCATAAATCGGGAATCGTATACGCTGAAAGCCGTCAACGACGAGGTTGATTTTGCCACTGCGCCCCGCCACGCGAAACAGCAGATTGTTCTTTTTGAGAACAAAGGTTTTGGAACGCAACGCGCCGGAGAGTCCCTCGGAGAGCGCGGCACTGTATGCCAAACCGGAACCGAATACGCCCGTGACTTTCTCGCCTTTTTCGGGATCAAAACGAAGCGTAACGCCATGCATCGGGGCTGTCTCGAAAGCGTCTCCTGACAGTGTCCATTGGGTATAAGTTTCGGATTGGGAGAAGTCGGCAATGACTGTTGTTCTGGCGAATGCGGCTTTGGCATCAGTCTCTTTTTTGCGAAGAGAAGCGACTCGCTCTTCGCGGCGTTTGCGGAACGCTTCGGGCGTCTCATTCGGAACGGGAGCCAATACAAAATCGGCAGGAAGCGGCAGATTGGCGAGTTGCGGAGCATAGTGTTTCGCCGCTGATTCGTGGAGCGTTGTCATCGCGGCTTTGAGTTCGGATTTGCGAGCGGCGGTCAGCGGCGGCAGAAGATCAGCGACGTAATAGCGCGAACTTTTGAGAAAGCCGGACAGCGCGTAATAATCTTTGGTGGAAATTGCGTCGAATTTGTGATCGTGACAGCGAGCGCACGCGACGCCCAAGCCTAAAAACGCTTTGCTGAATACGTCGATCTGATTGTCAATGCGTTCTGCCTCGTCCACTTTGAGATCGACGGGCGAATGTGTGCCTTCGCCAAACCACCAGAACGCGGTTCCAATAATCGATTCATTCCATTGGGTTTTAGGGTTTCTGCGCGGAGTTGGCAGAAGATCACCCGCGACGTGTTCAAGCACAAATTGATTGTACGGCACGTCGGCATTGAACGCCCGAATGAGATAATCGCGGTATTGATACGCTCCCGGCTTATCAAAATCAAACTCATGTCCATCGGTTTCGGCATAGCGCACCAAATCCATCCAGTGCCGCGCCCAGCGTTCCCCATAATGCGGACTTGCCAGCAAGCGATCCACGACTTTTTCATACGCATTCGGGGATTTATCCGCAAGAAACGCTTTAATTTCATCGGGAGTCGGGGGCAGTCCAGTGAGGTCAAAGCTGATGCGGCGAATCAAAACACGCTTATCGGCAGCAGGAGACGGCTTGAATCCTTTTTTCTCCAGTTTGGAGCGAACAAAAGCGTCTACGGGATTTTTTGCCCAAGCCGCGTCTTTGACTGTTGGCGGAATGGTGCGCTTGATCGGCTGCCACGCCCAATGTTTCAGGCGGGCTTTGAGGTCGAAACCTTTGGCGGCTGTTGTGGCTTTTTTCGCTTCGGGATAGACCGCACCGTTGCGTATCCAATCGGAAAGCAGTTTGATCTGTTCCGTCGTAAGTTTGCCGGAAGGGGGCATCGCCGAGACACCTGCCCCATGCTTGACCGCTTTGATCAGCAGACTGGATTCAGGACTGCCGACAACGATAGCCGCGCCGTGTATTCCACCTTTGAGCAGTGCCGCCCGACTGTTGAGTCGCAATCCGCCCATGGGAGATTTCACGTCGCCGCCATGACAGGAAAAGCATTGATCCACAATCATCGGGCGAATTTGCTTCTCAAAGACTTCGGTGGCTTGCGCGGTATCGGCGACGCTGATCCCAAACGCCGCCATCAGCAGAACGAAGGCGGAAAGAGTGCAAAAGAAGATTCGATAAGAGAAAGATTTCGGTGAAAACATGGCTTATGATACCCAAAGAGATCGCCGAATTTCTGCTTCATAGGGCAATTTCAGGTAAATTAGTGAGCAGTACTCAGCAATTCGGACAGAAGGCAGAATATGACCAAGAAACAGATCACCAAAGACGATGGGCGCACTCTCATCTATTATCACGCGCCTCAAACCGCCACTGCACAGCAGACCGAAGTCTATGCAGGCGTTGAGGCAACTGAGGAAGCCGTGCGGCTCGGTGCGGAACAAACACTTCCGCAGAAGGAGACTGTCGCCCGTGTCTGAACTGCGCTGGAACCCGATTTTAGAGGAGTGGGTTATCACGGCAACCCATCGGCAAGACCGCACCTTTTTTCCACCGCCCGACTATAACCCGCTCGCTCCGACGCAACCCTGCGGCTTTCCCACCGAAATTCCGGCGCGGGATTATGAAATTGTGGTTTTCGAGAACAAATTTCCGTCGTTGCAACGGAATGCACCCGAAACGGCGGTTCAAGGGTCTGAATTGATGCCGGTCTTACCCGCGCAGGGCGTCTGCGAAGTTGTCTGTTATACGCCGCAACCCGACGCGGAACTGGCGATATTGCCCGTTGAAAAGATCAACGAATTGATTCATGTCTGGGCGGATCGCTTCGAGGCGTTGGAGCAACGGGAGTATATAGACTATATCTACATTTTCGAGAATAAGGGGCGCGAAATCGGCGTCACGCTGGCACACCCGCACGGACAAATTTACGCCTATCCGTATATTCCGCCGATTCCCCTGCGCGAACTCAACGCCGCAAAAAAACACTTTGAGCGGACGGGACGAGATTTGATCGGAGATGTCTTGCAGGAAGAACTCGCAGATGGTCGGCGCATTGTCGCGCAGAACGCCCATTTTGTGGCAGTGATTCCGTTTTTTGCGCGGTATGCCTATGAGGTTCATATTTTGCCGAAATCGCTCCGAACCGCCATTTCTGAGTTCACAACAGAGGAACGGCGCAGCCTTGCCGAGATAATGAAAACGGTGATGGCAAAATATAATGCGTTGTGGAATCGTTCGATGCCCTACATTATGGCGATGCACCAACGCCCTACCGATGGAGGCGATTGGGGGTTTTATCGGTTCCATATCGAGTTCTATCCGCCCTATCGCACGCCCGACAAACTAAAATACTTGGCGGGTTCGGAGGCAGGGGCGGGGGCATTTATCACCGATACGCTGGCAGAAACAACGGCGCAAGCCCTGCGCGAGACGCCGCCACGTCTTGTGCCTTGAGAAAAGATAATCAACAAATGTCTCAGAATGTTACGATCTCACCTCTCGCAGCAGGTACTTTTAGTACCCGCTGTGCAAGGTGAGTCAAGGACTACAAAACGCTCGGATTGACCGCAAGCAGTTGCGTGCCGTGTTTGCCGCTTCTGCGCCTTCTCCCTCCTCCGGTCAAGCGCGGACGGGGAGTGCTTAAGAAGCACGGCATGGCGGGACGAGACTTGCACGAGAAATTTATTCTGCTGGACTCTTGCAAGAGGTCTAATGACCTAACGACCCAATGACCCACTATGGTATAATAGAACACTTACGGAAGGGAACATACGGAGAAATGCCGCGTATTTTAGGCTTGGATATTGGAGACAAGACTATCGGCATTGCGCTCTCAGATGAAGCGCAGACGCTGGCATTTCCCGGCACGACGATTTTGCGGCACGAAGGCAAAAAGCGCGACATGGCGACTCTGCGTCAATTCATCGCGAATAACGCCGTCGGTGCGATTGTGGTGGGACTGCCGCTTATGCTTGATGACAGCGAAGGAATTCAGGCACAGAAAGTGCGTGATTTTGTGGCAACCCTGCGAAACAGTGTGCGAATCCCAATCTTTTTTCAAGATGAGCGATTGACGACCTTCGAGGCGGAACAAATGCAGATCGCGGCGGGCGTGCGTCCCGAAGATCGCAAAAAAACGATTGACTCTATCGCCGCAAGCCTCATCCTGCAAACCTATCTGAACGAAAAAAACCAGAGCATGGGGGCAACAGCACAGTGAGCCGTAAGGCAAAGAAGAAAAAACCGTATGGTGGCATCGCCTTGGCAGGTCTGTGCTGTCTCGGCGTATTTGGGCTGTGGGCGCGGAGTCTGTTCTTGCCTGTCGCGCCCGATGCCAAGCCCGCTGCTATCGTGATCCCGAAGGGCGCGACACCGGAGCGCATCGGCACGATTTTGGAGTCGCATGGCATTGTACGGAGTGCGACGGCGTTTCGATTCTATGCCCGCTATCAGGGCGGAGCCGAGCGAATCAGGGCGGGACATTACATGCTTTCCGGCAGTATGTCGCTGGCACGCATTTTGCAACAGTTGAAGTCAAGTCCGCAAGCAGATACGGGCGTTCGCGTGACGATTCCCGAAGGCTTCACACTCAAGAAGATCGCCGAGACGTTGCAGAACAAAAAGATTGCCGACGCCGACGAGTTTTTGCGCCTTGCGACGGATAAAGCCACACTCGCACGCTTGACCGCCGATTTTCCTTTGCCAAAAGAGACCCTCGAAGGCTATCTCTATCCCGATACCTACCGCTTTAAGCCGAATACTCCCCCACTTAGAGTGATTGAGGAGATGCTGGCGAACTTCGAGAACCGGTTCGCCCGTCCTTACCAACAAGCAATCGCAGACGGTGGGCGTGATCTGCACAAAATTATCACCATCGCGTCTCTGATCGAGCGTGAGGCACAGGTTCCGCAGGATCGCGCCCAAATCGCCGGGGTCATTAAAAACCGATTAGAGCAGAAAATGCGTCTCCAGATAGACGCGACGGTTCTCTACGCACTGGGCAAGCACAAAGATCGCGTTCTCTACAAGGATTTAGAGGTCGAGTCGGCGTATAATACCTATCGGCACACAGGACTGCCGCCGGGACCAATTGCCTCCCCCGGAATGGCATCGCTGGAAGCGGCGTTGAAACCGACCGAAAGCACCGCACTCTATTATGTCGCACGGGCAGATGGCTCTCATGTGTTCACGCGCACGCTCGCGGAGCATGAAGAGGCGAAGAAACGAGTTCGCGCCGCACGTCGGCGCACAGAGGAACGTCCCGGTGGATAATCCCGCAGAAGAAAACGAGCCGACTCCCCTAATGGCACGCCGCAAAAAAAGCGGTCTCAGTATGCTGTGTCCGCATCGCATGGTCGAATCGATCACGGAGATCACCCTCGACGAACTGCGCGAGCAAGGCGTTACGGGCGTCATTTTGGATTTGGACAATACGATAGTGCTATGGCGCAAGGAAGAGATGACTTCGGAGATTTCCGATTGGCTGAATCTCCTTCTCACCGAAGGATTTCAACTCTGCATTCTCTCTAACTCGCCCATCGGCGAACGCTCCAAGCGAATCGCAGAAAAGTTAGGTTGCCACTATGTTCATGATGCCCGCAAGCCGCGCCGCAAGGGGTTTCATAAGGCAATGGAGATTATGGCAACCGTACCGGAGACAACCGCGATTGTCGGCGACCAAATGTTCACAGATGTTTTGGGCGGAAACCGCACAGGCGTATTCACGATTATGGTGAAGCCGATCCATAAACGGGAATTTCCTTATACCCGCTTTATCAGTCGCCCGCCCGAACGTCTTTTGCTCCGTATGTTCCGCCGACAAGGGCATTTGTAGAGGGTGAATCTCGCAAACATTTTGATTGGGACTTGCGTAGGGTTATTTATCAGTGAATGGGGACGGATTTCGACGTGATCGTATCACAAGGTATTGCGGGCAAACTGCCTCCCGTTCATGGCAAAACAAAAATACTCGGCGTGTTCGGCTTCCCCGTCGAACACAGCCTCTCCCCGGCGATGCACAATTCCGCGATTGCGGCACTTGGGCTATCATACATTTATTTACCCTTTGCGGTATCGCCGGAGAACTTGGGGACGGCTATCCGCAGTCTTCCCGCGCTTGGAATCGTCGGCGTCAACCTGACGATTCCGCACAAAGAGAACGTCCTGCCCTTTTTGGAGGAGATCACCGACGAGGCTCGCGATGTGGGTGCGGTCAATACCGTCCATTGCATCGGGGGCAAACTTATCGGTGACAATACCGATGGGCGCGGCTTTTTTCTGCCCTTGCGCGAACAGGGATTCTCGGTTTCTGGCAAGAGTGTGGTGGTTTTGGGCGCGGGTGGGGCGGCGCGATCTGTAGTCTTCTGCTTGGTGCGCGAAGGAGCCGAAGTGGTTCTGATCAATCGCACACTTGAACGCGCCGAACGTCTGGCACAGACAGTACGTGACGCGGGGTTCGCGGCTGTTATTCGCACCCTCTCGCTCGACAATACCGCAGAATATTACACGGCGACGGCAAGGGCAACACTGCTGGTTAATACGACGCGGGTTGGAATGCATCCGAATGAGGACGCATTGCCGCCCGTGATTTTAGAAGCGTTTCGCCCAGAATTGACGGTTTATGATCTCGTTTACAATCCTGTCGAAACCCGCCTATTGCAAGAAGCGAAACGGCGCGGCTGCAAGACGATGGACGGCATAAAAATGCTTGTTTATCAAGGAGCGTTGGCATTCGAGCGGTGGACAGGACACTTTCCGCCAACCGATGTGATGGAAGCGGCGGTCTTGCAAGGACTGGCGCAATAAAACAGACAAAAGTCCACGCTTGCACTTAAAGAGTGGCTATGTTATAATCGGGAGTTTCCGGCGTGCTTGTCCCTCGATGCCGGGTTTCCTCTAAATTCGCAAAGTTGCTCCCGGTCGCAAGACAGGGAGCGGCTCGAAATAAACAAACGAACGAACGCAAACACAACACTTGAGACTGCTCCCTGCATTCTGCTTGCAGGGCTTGAAATGGTGGAGACACACAAGCAATGGTAATGGCACGCAAAAACATCGGCGATTATATGCTCGAAAAGGGCTATGCCTCGCAGGAACAACTCGACGAATCCCGCAAAATGCAGCAGGCAACCGGAGGCGATCTCGCCAACGCCCTGATCAATGTCGGAATCAATCCGCGTGATGTCTACGAATCAAAGGCGCAGGAGATGGGCGTCCCGTTCGTAGATTTGACGGTTTACAAGCCTGCACAGGACGCGATCACTGCTGTTCCTGAACACGTCGTCAAACGACTCAACGTACTGCCGCTCAAAAAAGAGAACAATATCCTCTATGTCGCAATGTCGGACACCAGCAATATGGCGGCAGTAGACGATCTGCGCCTTGTGTCGCGCTGTACGGTACGCGGCGTTCTCGCGGCACCGGATCAAATCGAGGACGCTCTCGGCAAATACTATACTGGAACAACAATAGAGGCTGGCGGCGAGAAACCTTCGCCCGGAATGAATCCGATGCGGGGCGGGGGCGGCGGGGACGACATCGCGGATACCGACGCAAAAGCCTCTCTGAACATGGCGATTGCATCGTATGGTTCGCAGGGCGACGCCTCCAAAGAGACGGATGAGGATGTGGTTGATAAAGAAGTCGAGTCCGCCCCCATTGTCCGCCTCGCCAATACCATCATTCAGGCGGCGATCAAAGAGCGTGCCTCCGATATTCATATCGAACCCGACAAGCGCAACACCCGCATTCGGTATCGTGTGGACGGCGTTTTGCATGAAACTATGGTCGTTCCCAAATATATTCAGGCTCCGATGATTGCCCGCTTCAAGATCATGTCGGAAATGAATATCGCTGAGCGGCGCGTTCCACAGGACGGACGTATCGCGGTCAAATTCGACAATAAAGAGTATGACCTGCGCGTGTCGTGTCTGCCCGGTCTGCATGGCGAGAAAATCGTTATGCGAATTCTGGACAAGGGCAGCATCATGATCGGGATGAATAAACTCGGTTTGACGCCCGAAGTTCAGTCGCAACTGGAAGAACTCTCGCAGCAGCCGAACGGCATGATTTTGACAACGGGACCAACGGGTTCCGGCAAGACGACGGCACTCTATTCGCTCCTGAACCGATTGAACTCCATCGAGCGCAATATCGTTACCGTCGAAGACCCCGTCGAATATCAACTTTCGGGTGTCACGCAGGTGCAGATGAACCCGAAAGCAGGGCTGACCTTTGGAAGAGCATTGCGCTCAATCCTTCGCCAAGACCCGGACATTATCATGGTTGGAGAGATGCGCGATCTTGAAACGGCGAGTATCGGGGTCGAAGCGGCATTGACGGGTCACCTTGTTCTTTC
Source organism: uncultured Chthonomonadaceae bacterium (assembly GCA_964591025.1). GTDB lineage: Bacteria > Armatimonadota > Chthonomonadetes > Chthonomonadales > Chthonomonadaceae > CAZPZP01. Next base: position 13,594 of record CAZPZP010000001.1, on the reverse strand, counting down.
CACGCTCCATACCAACGATGCGCCGTCTGCAACCATTCGGTTGGCGGACATGGGAGTTGAGCGGTTCCTTATCGCCGCGACGTGTATCGGCATTATGGCGCAGCGTTTGGGACGTAAAATCTGTACTAACTGCAAAGAGTACTATGAGGAAGAGGCGGGCAACTTACGACGTTTCGGGTTTGTAGCGGAGAACGAAAATCAGAAGGTTCAACTGGCGCGTGGACGCGGCTGTGACCAGTGCCGCAATACGGGCTACAAGGGACGTATTGGATTCTATGAGCTGATGACTCTGAACGGCGAACTCGCAGATATGATCGTCCGCAATGCCCCGTTGACCGAACTCAAAGCGGCGGCAAAAGTACATGGCATGAAAGAGTTGCGCGAGGACGGTTTGATCAAGGTTCTGGAAGGGCTGACAACACCGGAAGAGGTTATGCGTGTCGTCTTTACCGCTGGATACTAAACCGAAGCCATGTCAGCCGACGAAAAATACACTATCATTGACGGCGTTCGCAGAGCGAAAGCAGCAGAAAAGTTGGGGCATCAAGAGATTTCCGCACAAGTTTGGGAAAATGATGTCCCAATTCGTTCTCAATCAATCAGCATTGATCAACTGTACTCTGAGAAGCCTGTCATCGAAGCATCAGGCTCAGGATTTGCCCGCTGGCGTAAAGTTTTTCGCTCTATGGAACGAGGAGTGTCTTCTGATGGCACTCAGGTTGACCCAATAAAAGTCGGTCAGTGGGTAAAAGGAATTCCGCTGACAGACGTAATTGTAGAAGGAGCAGACGATATTGATGCACTCAAAGAACGCCCTTGACGCCTTGCAATGGGTGATCATCACAGGACGCAGTATGGGATATGAGGGGCGCGATCCCAAGGATATTGCTAATCTATTGGATGAAGCAGAGTATCTTGTATCCTTGATACTACGCGGCACTCCGCAAGAGTTTTCAGAGCATCTTGATCATATTGCGAATAAATTTCCCATGTGTAAGTATGCCGTCCACAAATATCGTCAGGCAGAATCGTCTGCTGCTGTAGAGCAAGCCGCCTGATGAAAAGATTTGCCTTCGTGCGGAGGTGACGCGATGCGGTTGATGTGGCGCAAAAAACAAGAAAGTTCAGTAAGGCTCACGCGATCTGAAAGCGACGATGATACAACGTGGGCATTGAAAAATGCGATTGCGACGCATGGATTCCCTTTCAAAGACGAGGATATGGCTGATGATGAAATTGAACAACCGCCTATCAATCGTTTAGTCAATACCATTATTCAAGCGGCGATCAAAGAGCGTGCCTCCGATATTCACATCGAACCCGACAAGCGCAATACGCGCATTCGGTATCGCGTTGACGGCATCTTACACGAAATAATAGTCGTTCCTCAGTACATTCAAGAGCCTTTGATCGCTCGATTGAGAGAAATAATGGGGCTGCCTTCGGAAAGCACCGCACTTCCACAATCAGGCTTGATCACCTTTCAATTTTTGGAAACGGACTATCGGTTGCGTGTGCATCTTTTGCCGACACAATACGGCGAGAAAATTGTTCTCCACATTTGCAAACAAGTATCTGCACTGCTTGGTTTATCGAAATCGGGAATGACGCCTGAAACGCAAGGGATGTTCGAGGAGGCATTGATTCAGTCGGGTGGATTGATTGTTTTTGCGGGGCATACGGGAAGCGGGCGAACTACAACACAGTTTAACGCCTTGAATCGTATGAATACCATCGAGCGGACAAGTTTCGTCATTGGTCAGCGTTTGGAATATGAACTCAGTGGCGTCGCCTTTGTCCAAGTTGACCCGAAAGCGGGCTCAACCTATGAAGAGGCGATTGCGGCAGTGCGCTACGAATCTCCCAGTATTGTAATGCTGGATCAGATTCCCGATGTGAATGTTTGGCGTGCGGCGTTGGATTTGGCACATTCCGGCACAATTGTACTGGCATCTGTCTGTGCCAATGATTCTGTGGCGGCGTTGATTCGTCTGCGCGATATGGGCATTTCCTCGTCGGTTTTGGCTTCGAGCGTCTCCGGTGTGCTGGCGCAACGACTGGTGCGGCGCGTCTGCCCGCGTTGCAAAGAGGATTATGAGGAGGATGCCGTTAATCTACGCCGCTTTGGTTTTCTCGTGACTAACACGGAGCAGAAGGTTTCACTGGTGAGAGGGCGAGGTTGTGAACAATGCCGCAACACCGGATATTTAGGACGGGTTGGTGTTTTCGATTTTCTGCACAAATCATTCGATTCGGTAGAGGCATTGCTGAATTATGACGGCTTGCCTCTACGCAAGAAATTGCTTCAGAGTCGCTGGAAAACTTTCTCCGATGATCTGGTTATCAAATTGACCAGCCACGTCACAACACCAGAGGAAGCGTTGCGCGTTTTCAGTCCCGATTACGGCGGGGATTTGCTGGGTTGATCACTATAGCGGAAAACGATCTGGAACACGTTTATCCCGGCACTCGCGAGGCATGGCGCAACTGGCTCACAGAAAACCATACTCAAACCGCACCGATTTGGCTCATCTACGATAAAGTCAGCGCGGGAAACTGCCGATTAACTTATGACGAGGCGGTTGAAGAGGCATTGTGCTTCGCTTGGATCGACAGCAAGGTCAATACACTGGATGCGACTCGCTTCAAGCAGGTATTTTCGCCGCGAAAGCCGAATAGCACATGGTCGAAAGTCAACAAGTGGCGCGTCGAAGTATTGATCGCGCAGGGATTGATGATGCCGCCCGGACTGGCGAAAATCGAACGTGCCAAGCAAAATGGAACATGGACGGTACTCGATGCTATCGAAGAGTTAATCGTTCCGCCCGATTTAATGGAAGCCCTCGCCGAAAATGCGACGGCACGGAACTATTTCGAGAAATTTAGTCCGTCATCGAAGAAAGTTATCCTGTATTGGATACAGAGCGCGAAACGCCCTGAAACACGCCAAAAACGCATTGAGGAAACCGTTCGGTTGGCAGGACAAAACATTAAAGCCAATCAGCCGCAACGCCGCACGCCCGAACAGATATTCTTGCCTTGAACCGTATAGATTGACATTTTGACGAGAATGAGGAGAGAATTATGGCTCCGCCGCCGCTCCTTGAAGCGAAAACGATAACCGATGAAATTTATTACCCGGAAGGAGATGGTAAGCCAATAGCTGAAAGCGATGTCCATTTTCAACTGAGTGCCAAGACAACGCTCACCCTACAAGCCTATTACCGGGACGAGTCTCATGTCTATGTCGCAGCGAACAATTTCCTTTATTATGTCAAGGGCAATCCAAGGAAGTCTGTGTCGCCCGATGTTTATGTCGTCTACGGAGTTGAGAAACGTCTGAGAAAGACGTACAAAGTGTGGGCAGAAAACGGCATTGTACCGAGTGTTATATTCGAGTTTACATCGGATTCTACTAAAGGCGATGATAATGACGTAAAATTTCCGCTGTATGAGCAGGTTCTGAAAGCAGATGAGTATTTCCGTTATGACCCAACAGGGGATTATCTCAATCCTCGACTACAGGGCTTTCGATTAGAGCGCGGCGAGTATCAATCCATTCCTTTGGAAAACGGTGACAGACTATACAGCCAGAACCTTCAACTGTTTCTCGTTATGATTGGGGAAGATTTCCGGTTCTACGACCCGAAAACAAGGGAATTTCTGAAAACGCCGGAAGAGACGCGGGAGGCATACGAAGCGACTCGGCAGGCTTATGAAGCGACTCGACAGGCTTATGAAGCGACTCGGCAGGCTTACGAAGACGAACAGCAACTTCGATTGGACGCAATAGAGCGAGCAAATACGGAAGCAGAACGAGCGCGAAATGCGGAAGAGGAGAATGTCCGACTGCGTGCCGAGTTAGAGCGATTGAAGCAGGGCAAAAGGGCGGAATAACCGCTGATAACGCGCCCGTCCTTCGAGAAAATTTGACGCATCAATAATTTCGAGATAAAATTAGGTGATATGCCATAATACCAAGTGATTTTGAGTAACGTACCAGAGGGAGAAAGTCCATGTCCAATAATCAATTTCCGACTCAGCCGCCCGGTATGCCGCCCCTGCCCGGAAATCCCGGCGCACCCGGAATGCCGGGAGGGATGCCGTCAATGCAGCAGTCAGGAATGCAGTCCGCTGGAGTGCAGCCGGTCACAATGACTACCGCTTCGGCACGTCCGACACCACTCGACGATGCCCACCTCGACGACTTGCTTCGCGCCATGCACGATAAAGGCTCGTCCGACCTCCATATAGCAGTCGGCATTCCGCCCATCGTACGTGTAGACGGCGGACTCATTCCGCTCGCCTTCGAGAAAGTTTCGGGGACAGACTCCCAACGCCTTATCTACGATATTCTGACCGACGAGCAGATTCAACGCTTCGAGACGGAAATGGAACTCGACTTTTCCTACCAACTTGCCCGCACCGCCCGGTTCCGCGTCAACGTGTTTCGCGATAAAGGCAACTGTGCGATGGCGTTTCGGCAGATTCCGCAGAAAATTCCCACCCTCAAAGAGTTGGGACTGCCGCCGATCCTCGAAGAGTTGACTCATTTGCCGCGTGGTCTTGTCCTTGTCACAGGTCCCACCGGATCGGGCAAATCCACCACACTCGCCGCGATGATCAACCAGATCAATACCGAGACGAGCAAGCATATCATCACCATCGAAGACCCGATTGAATATCTGCACAACCACAAATTCAGCGTCATCAATCAGCGTGAAGTCGGGCAGGATACCAAATCGTTTAAAAACGCGCTCCGCGCTGCCCTCCGTGAAGACCCCGACGTGATCCTTATCGGTGAAATGCGCGACCTTGAGACGATGCAAATGGCAGTCTCCGCCGCAGAAACAGGTCACCTTGTCTTCGCGACCTTGCATACCAACTCGGCGGCAACCTCCGTTGAGCGTATCGTCGACTCGTTTCCGGGCGGTCAGCAGGAGCAGGTTCGCCTTCAGTTGTCCAACAACCTGCAAGCGATTTTGTGCCAGCAGTTGATCCCGCGTGCCAATCAACCGGGGCGCGTCTGCGCGTTGGAAATCATGCGTGCTTCACCGGCAATCCGCAACCTGATCCGTGAAGCCAAAGCGCACCAGATCACGTCCATGATTCAGACCAGTGCCAACGTCGGAATGCAAACGATGGATCAGTGCTTGCGCGATCTCTATGTACGGGGTATCATCTCGTTTGAGGAAGCCATGACCCGCGCTATGAACCCGCCGGAACTGGAAAAAATGATCAAGACGGTGACTATGCCGCAACCCGGACAACCGGGCTATTCGGGGCGATAATTCCGTTACCGGAGGAGGGAATCTATGCCTGTTTATCAATATACAGTACGCGACGCCACTGGAGCTATGCGAACCGGCACGTCGGAAGCCGAAAATCAGGAAATTCTTAAAAAGCGACTGCAAGAGCAGGGCTTTACCGTCAATGATGTTAAGCAGACGGGCGTAACGAAAAGGAATAAAGCGGGCGGCGGCTGGGGCAAAGTCAAACTCAACGACCTCTCGATCTTCTGCCGTCAGTTCTCGACGATGATCGATGCCGGTGTGTCGCTTGTCCGCGCTCTCGATGTTCTCGGCGAGCAGACGGCAAACCCGAAACTCAAGCGAATTCTGCGGGAAATCCAAACGGAAGTCGAAAGCGGACAAACGCTCTCGAAATCCATGGCGAAATACCCCAAAGTCTTCAACAATCTGTTTATCGGTCTGATCCGCGCCGGCGAAGTCGGTGGTGTACTGGAAGAAGCCTTGCAGCGTTTGTCCCACTTCCTTGAAAAGGATATGGAACTGCGGCGCAAGGTCAAATCGGCGTTGACCTATCCGGTCATCGTCGTTATTGTCGCTTTAATGATCGTTCTTGGTCTGTGTACCTTTATCGTGCCGAAGTTTATCGAACTCTTCAAGGATTTGGGCGTCAAGGAACTTCCCGCGCCGACCCAATTTCTCATGGATTTCAGCGACTTCCTCAAGAACAAATGGTACATCGGACTGATCGGAATCGCCGTTCTCGTTTGGAGTATTAAACTGTTCGGGACAACGCGAGTCGGGCGGCGCGTTATTGACCGCTTGAAACTCAAGATTCCGGTCTTCGGCAAACTCGGTCACAAAATCTGTCTGGCACGGTTCTCACGTACCCTGTCTACTCTGCTTGTCTCCGGCGTTCCGATTCTGCAAGCGATGGAAACAGTCGCCGGCACCGTCGGCAACTCGATCATTGCGGAAGCGATCATGAACGCCCGCGCCCGCATTCGAGAGGGAGACCGAATCAACGAGCCGCTTGAAAAGAGCAAAATGTTCCCGCCGATGGTCGTGCACATGATCTCGATTGGCGAAGAGTCCGGTGCGCTCGATCAAATGCTCTCTAAGATCGCCGAGTTCTATGAGGGCGAAGTCGAATCGCAGCTGCAATCGCTGACTGCCGCGATTGAACCCGTCATGATCGTCTTCTTGGGAGTTTGTGTCGGATTTATCGTTATTTCGCTGATGCTCCCGATGGTTGCGGTTATCGAAAACCTCAGTGGCGGCGACGACGAGAAGTAGGTCGTTGGGTCATTAGGTAATTGGGTCGTTGGGTTATTGGGCAATTCCACTGGCGTTCGTATGCACTGATTCTTGAGTGCGAAGCACGACACGGCGGAACGCCCCGAGCAGAGGCGTTTATTCTGTTGTGTCTGCATTGCCCAATGACCCAATCACCTAACGCCCCAACGACCCATTATGGAGTGCGAATGGGCGGCGTTCCGTTTTGGTTTTGGGTAGCAACGGCATTTGTTGTGGGAACCTGTATCGGCAGTTTTCTCAACGTCGTGATCTATCGTCTGCCGATTGCTACCCCCGAACTTAATCTCAACAAGCCGAAGTCGTCGTTCTGCCCGAACTGCAAGCGGCGACTGACGGCTCTTGACCTTGTGCCGCTGTTCAGTTTTTTGCTCTTAGATCGGAAGTGCCGAGGATGTAAGCAGCAAATCTCGTGGCGATACTTCGGCGTGGAGTTGTTGACGGGCGTTTTGTTTCTCGCGATGACGCTGTTTTTTCGCGATAACGTCGCCAATGCCGTGACGTTTTGCGCGTTCACGGCTGTTATGGTTCCCGTGTTTTTCATTGATTATGAGCGGTTCGAGATACCCGACACGCTGAATATCCTCGCAACGCTGATCCCGTTGGTGCGCGATATTTATGGCATTGCCACACATGAGACGGGGTTCGAGCTGCTTTGGGGTTGGATGCCGCGCTCGATCTTCGGTGCCTTGATTGGAATGGCGATATTTGGGGGCGTGCGGATTGTCGGCTGGCTGTGGAAGGGCGTCGAGGCGATGGGGCTTGGCGACGTTCTGCTGGCGCGAGGCATGGGCGCGATGTTGGTGCTTGTGGTTCCCGCCGCTTACAGTCCGGTGCGTCTGCATCTCGTTTGGGTTTTGGGAGCGTGCCTGTCTGGGATTATTATCGGCGTGCCGCTGATCAAATCTCGCGAACGCAAAATCGCGGAATTGCTGGCAAAGTCGGGCGAATTGGCGAACTCATCAAAAAGCGAAGAAGCGTTGTCGTTCGAGCGCGAAGGCACATTTGGTGGTCAGCTGTATGAAGTGTTGTGGTGTTTCTGGCTCGGCGACCTGTGGAATTATCTCTATCTGACCTTCGTCAATCCGGCACAAAAAGAGGAAATCGCGATCCAACAGCGCGAACAAGACGAATGGATTGTGCCGACGAGTGCGATTCCCTTTGGTCCGTTTATGATAGTGGGCTTCTTCTTAACCCTATTTGTCGGTGAAAAAATCGTGGCGTCGTATATCAATTATGCCCTGCCGCCCGTCAAAGAAGCGACAGCAATTATTCGCCCTGCGACGGGAACAATCGCGCAAAACACGGCGTCAAAATCATCGAACCAAGAGAAATTTTTTGTGAGTGCGTCTGCGAAGGGACGGAAAAGTTGAGCATGAGAAAAAATTCGCGCCGAAAATCGGGCTTTACGTTGATTGAACTGCTCACGGTTATCGCGATTATTGCGATACTCGCCGCCATCATTTTCCCTGTCTTTGGGCGGGTTCGGGCGCAGGTGCGCCAAACGACGACGATGAGTCAGATGAACGAAATTCAGCGCAACATCAAACTTTATTTTGCGGACAACGGCAAATATCCTGCGGTGCTACTCGGTTATGTCCAGAACACGGATGGTGCTTTCCATACAGGCACGAACGGGACACCTGTCGGCATCGAACAGTTGACCTATCGTCCGTGTACGGCGGGAACAAAATATAATATTGACAAGAGTCAGTTCAATTCACCTGATAATCTCGTCAATAATCCCACGCCGATTACAGAAGCACTCTATCCTGAAAACCTTCCCGCATCGCCCGATTCCTTCTTGGCGGGGCAGCTCGTTACATTTAATCAGACCATTGCGAATAACGTGCGTTGCACCTCGAAAGACGGCGTTGTTCATACGATCCCGCTCGAAAAAACCGCCTACTTCTATTCCTATGACAGTTACGATGTGGGACCGAAATTGGACGCGAACGGGCAAATTGTTCGTCGTGCCGATGGACAGCCCGTTTATGAACTCCACTACAGTATTGATTGGACGGGCAACGAGTTGGGCGGCGAAGATGCCCGCCTTTTCCCGAACCAACTCAAATACCCCAACGCACCGGAAGACTCGACGGTCATCACTTGGTCAACGCATCAAACGGGGTACAGTAATTCGGACAAAATTCCGGTCATGATGCTCAATGGAACCGCCAAGCCGGTTCCGAGGCAGCAGTTCCTCCAGCCGCATCAAAACGGCGGCGGACCACTTGCGTTTCGATTGGACTAATTCCTAACACTTCGGCTTAGGGCAAAATTTAGAGAAGATGCTCCCCTACTCGTCGTCCGGCACGCGGCACGACACTTTGGAGAAGACGGATAATGAGACAAAATATAGCACGGACACGCGGCTTTACCATGATCGAACTGCTGACGGTTATCGCGATTATCGCGGTGCTTGCGGCGATACTTTTCCCTGTCTTTGCGACTATTCGTGAGCAGGCACGCCAAAGCAGCACAATGAGCAATATGCAGTCGATCTATCAGAGCGTTAAACTCTATTTCGAGGACGAGCAACGTTACCCGACGGCACTGTTCGGTTACGCTCAAACCCAAGAGAATGGTGTTAACCGAATTTCGCGCTGGGACGATACGATATTTGTACCAATGCAGAACACCATTACGCTCAATCCGCTCTATCCCTATCTGTTCCGTGATCAAGCCAAAAATATCCAGTCATTTTTCAGCGGCGATGAAGAGGTAACGGATCGCTCTGCGGTGACCGTCGCCTACTATCCTCCAAACTCTCCATCGGGTGCAGGATCAAGCGTTGATGCCAATGGAGTTTTGCAGGGAGGAAATCTTGTCACTTGGCGTCCTGATGTGGATAATCCTACAGGCTGTGATCTTCACGGCGATCCCGATATGCCCGCTCCCAATTATGCCGAAAAAGCGAAATGGTTCTACAAAATGGACAGCATGGACATCGGTCCTATGATCGATGCAGCAGGGCGATGGGTCACTCTGCCGGATATGACAACCAAAGTCTACGCGCTTCACTATACGCCAGACTGGACTGGGTTTGCCGGGGCGGCTTGCGATATCAATCAAGCCAATCAGCCCTATGTCGCACAACTCAAATATAAGAACCCGCCGACAGAGCGTACGATCATCACTTACAACACCCATCATGCCGCGATTGGCAACAGCGGGCGTGTGATGGTTTTGTTCCTCGATGGTCGCGCCAAAAAGCTCGATTTGAAGACCGCGCTGAATACGTTCCCGCTGAACTACGATCTATAGGTTTTGGGTTCAATTTTGTTCTTTCGCCGGATACGATTTTGTATCCGGCTTTTTGCTGTATGAGGTTAGTACTATCGCAGAACTTGTCTATAAAGCAGGGTCGCCCGCGTTGCTGTGGAAACCCGATGTCTTGCCCGTTTATCTGATTTGGGGAGAGGAAGATAAACTCAAAAGCGAGGCGGCAGCAGCACTGATCGCGAAAATCATCAACGCTGATTTTGCCGATTTCGACTTGGAGCAAATGGACTCCAGCGACAAAGACGCCGCCGCGATTTTGTCTGCCGCCAGTCAGGTTCCGTTCGGCTCGGATCGGCGCGTTGTCGTTGTGCGCGGAATGGAGTTATGGCGTGACCGAGGCAAGAGTTCCGACGCCGAACGATTGGCGGAAGGAATCGCTCGATTCGGTAACGGAATTTGCCTGATTTTGATCGCCGCCGCCGAAGAAGACGAGGGCAAACGCAAAACGGCGGTCTCTGTCAAACTCGATAACGCGGTCAAGAAATACGGCGCGACAGTGGTATGCAACGCGCTCAAGGGCGGCAGTCTCATTGACTGGGTGCAGGAGCGGGTTCAGAAGGAAGGCAAGCGGATCGCGCCGGACGCCGCACAGCAACTCGTTGATGCCGCCGGAAACGAAATGATGGTTTTGGAGCAGGAGATCATCAAATTGGTCTGTTTTGTCGGTGAGAATGCGAGCGTCACGGGCAAAGATGTGGCGGAAGTGGTCGCGTCGAGTCCCGAAGATGTGATGTTTACCGTGATTGACGCGATTACCAAGCGACACACGGATCGCGCCCTACTCCTTTTGGCGGAACTGCACCGCTACGACCCGAAGCCCCAAGCAGTCGCAGGGAAACTCCTCGCGCTCCTCGCACGGCAATACCGGATGATCTGGCAGGCGAAGTTTTTGGCGGAAAAGCGGGTCAATCCCCGTGATGTCCGCAACCTGCCCGCCGAAATTGCGTCCGAACTTCCCACCGAAAGCAATATCGCGCAGTTGGCGTTCAAGGCAGCGGAACTCTTCGCGACCTCGAAAAACTATACGTGGAATGAACTCTCGGCGGCGTTGGAAAAACTGCTGCTCTGCGATCTGGCGAACAAAGGCGGCGTGACTGAAGAGACAGGCTTGTTCGGAAGCGACCCGGCGGGAAACCTGCAATTGCTGGTTCTGGAGCTGACCGCACTCGGCGTCAAACGATAGAAAACTCCTCCGCGTTTTGCTTCTTGTGGAAGAGACGCGGAGGAGCGGATTGTCCTTATAGGACAATAGTGTTGTTACGGTCCGGGCGGGCTGTTGCGGGCAATGTAGCCCAAGTCTGTTCCGACAGAATTCGGTACATACTGCGGAACCATCCAGATGCCCTGTGCCGTGCGGGTATAGGTGCGGCGCAGTTGTCCGCCGCTGTCGCCGTCTTTCACCTGATACCATTTCGAGTGTCCGTCGGCGAAGGCGAAGTTGTCGCCCTCTTTGTGGCGTACACGCATTCGGATTTTGTTGATGAAGTCGGGCGTCTCGATGCTGACATACTGACAGCCCCATGTCGTTCCGTACGGAGGCAGCGAATTGGAGTGCAGAAATGCGATCACATTCGCGGGCTGTGCAATCGCAGCGGCACTGATCGGGGAAGTCCAGCGATATGAGCCATCGGGCGATTGTCCATAATCGCCATCGCCCGCACTGCCATACGAGCCGTCCGATCCCAAGAACCAGTTGTAACTATAAGAGTTGGTCATCTGCTGTCCATTGAACGGCGCACAGAAGCCCCTGCCCTGAAACACGCGATCCATAGACGGACAGCGAAACATCTCCCGATTTTTGGTGTAAGGCAGGATATTGAGCGACCAGCCGTTGAACGGCAGTCCGTTTCCATTAGTCATATTGCCATTGAGAAAAAGAGCGTTTCCGATGGCGGAACCTACGGGAGCCCATTGCTCATCATAATCTTGGGTGTACATCTGCGCGGCAAGCCCAATCTGCTTGCCATTGGAGAGGCAGGACGTTTGACGTGCACTTTCGCGGGCTTGAGCGAAAACGGGAAAGAGGATTGCCGCGAGAATCGCGATAATGGCGATCACGACAAGCAGTTCAATCAGAGTAAAAGCGCGTTTGTTCATAATGTTTCTTCCTTAAGCGATGATATTCTCCTTACTCTTATTGAGGCAAGGAAAGAGAATGGTAACAGTCCAAGGTTGTTGGAATTTTCGCTCAAAAACGCCTTGCGGCTCTCTTCTCCACTCTCGAAGGAGAAGGGCAGAGGGCAGTTTTGGCAGTTTACTCCGACAAGTGTGAACTGTTACAGAGAATGCCAACGCGGGCAATTTCCATCGTGAGGACAAAAGTATTCTGACACGCCTTCTTTATGAAAAGGTTAAGAACGGGTTAAGGTTGTATTATAACGCAGTGGCGAGCGCAAAATTTACGTTTTCGGGGCTTCCTGTGAAAGAAGCGCGTCGAGTTCGGTGTCGTCCATCGTGTCGAATTGAGCGAGAAAGGCGTCTCGCTCCTGCCGATAGCGCAAACCCATTTCCCTCCGCATTTTCGCTTGAATAAATCGGGCTTTGTCTTCGCGGGTGCGGCATATCAGGCGCGGCACGGGATTCGGTTTGCCGTCTTTGAGCGAAACCATCGTATAGTGGCAGCGGTTGGTGTGGCGTGTCGAGGCGAGGTGCAAATCTTCGGCGTAGACGTTGATCTCCACTTCAATTGAGGTGCGCCCGACATAGCAAATGCGTGCGACGATATGCAGCAATTCTCCCACATGAATCGGCTCATAGAAGTCTACGCGATCAACGGACGCCGTTACGCAGACGGTTTGGGCATAGCGAGCCGCGCACGCATACGCGATATTGTCTACGAGATGCAAAACTTGCCCGCCATGCACATTTCCGAAGATATTGGCAAACTCGGTTCCCATCAATTGCGCGGCGCGGACTTCGGTTTCGTCGGCGTATTTGCCGTTTGGCGGCGTTGTGTTCTCAGTCACGGAAACTCTCCCTCTTCTCTTTCTGTCGGTTCTATTGTATCATAGAGACACACAACTCGTTCGCGCTCCAAAAGGAGAATGAGATGACACCGATCCAACTTTCCGGCAAACCCGCCGAAGTCCTCAAGCAGTTCGAGTCACTTTCCCTGCCCGAAGACGCAGAAATCTGCCTCACCGTTGCCGAGATGACACCAGAGATGAAAGCCAAGCAAGAAAACGCCGAACGCAAGCGAAGATACGACGAAGAGTTCGCGGAGTACCGGGATTCAGACGGCATCATTCGCATGCCGAGTACTGACACTCTGACGCCGGAACAAGTCAACGAACTTATGTACCGCTTGGAAATGGAAGAGGTCTTGGGTGAAAATTGGGAAGAGGTCGCAAAGCAGATGCAGGAGGCGTATGAAGCGAGTCTGTCCTCCAAAGAAGCCGAGGAGACAAGAGCGGCATGAGAATCCAACTCCCTGATGTCAATGTGCTTCTTGCTCTCCTCAACCCGTTGCATCCTCATTATCAAATTGCCAAAAATTGGTTCGATAATGAGGGGATAAGCAGATGGGCAACCTGTCCACTTTCTGAGAATGGCTTTATACGAATTCATGCCAATACAATATTCAAAAGTCGCAGTGATGCTGTTGAAGCGTCACTGTATCTGCTTGAACAATTCAAACAAACACATCACAAGACATACAACTCTTGGAGCGATAGTGTCTTTTTAGAGGATGAAATTTTTCTTGCTGTCCAAAAATCATTGATGGGGTAAAGTAGAGAAAATCTGAT